>NZ_DCSO01000005.1:1989-5851 GCF_002325665.1 Methylophaga sp. UBA1464 | reverse complement strand
GATCTCCGGATCCAGTTCTGCCAGACAGGCCATTCGAAAATCATAGTCCATCAATAAATGCAGCAAATCCGGGTAACGGGTAAACGGAGCACCATTAGGATGATCGGTGGTGAAAAACAAACGCCAGGGATCGCCGGATAACAGGAAAATCTCCAGACCAATAGCCCACTGCAAACCATTTACAAAACTGGCTTTTTTGTATTGATATGGCACGATGCCACCACTGCCCTCATCTTCGGCATGCCACATTACCCATTTATGCGGACTGGCATCACCACGACGGGAAAATTGAGCGATGATATCGCCAGACATAGTCACGGTCTGACCAAATAACACCTGCCCGACATCCATAGTGATATTGGGGTGGCGATTAAACGCTTCCATTAGCTGTGCCGCGGCTGAAGAAAAACCACGAGTGCCTTCGGCTCCATAGCCATAAAATTGCACATGTGCCAGATGCATCGGCAAGCCTTGAGCGGCTTCCATGGTATCAATGGCAGTTTGTACATTGCCGGGCACACCAAGGTTATTACAATGCACATGTACCGGATGCGGAATACCCAGCTGATGCACAGCGATCTGTAATGAAGTCAGTAAGCGCCGGGAACTGATGCCATAATCCGGTACTTCATCATCCAAACCAAACTGTTCAACTCCAGCCTTAAACGCCTGCGAACCACCGGCATTAATCACTTTTAAGCCTAATGCCTGCGTGGTATTGATGGTCCAGCTCACATAGTCATTAATCTGATCCTGCGAGGCACCACTTCGCAACATCGATACCAGCAAATCATCACTGCCGAGAATCGCCAGCGCTGCGGTATCAATGATCGGAATATCCGCCATTTCACGGTGAACCTGCGGCGCATTGACCGGCAACATCGCCGGTTCAACCACCATGCTGTAGCCCATTTCTGTATAGCGATAACCGGTTTCAAAACTAGACCAGCGGGCATTATAGAATGGCAGATTTTCCTGTCGTTGCAGATGATTACGATGTTGATCGGGCAGTAATAAACGGGCTGTATTCACATTACCCCCTGCAATATGGCTGTGAATATCCACACCGCCCGCCATGGTAATAGCCCCATTTAAATCATAGGTAATAGCCGAATCCTTATCACTTATATTTTTCGGATCAACGATTCGATCATCACGGATCCACAGATCCATGAGTTCACCATTTAACTTTTGTACCGGGTCGTATACGCGAGCGTTTTTAAGACGGGTTAACATGCTTTATCCCACATATCTGTAATAGTTGGTTTTCCATTTTTTTTGCATCAAGTGGCATATCGGTAACGAACTCAATACGGCTTTCTGCTGCCTGAGCGGGCAGTTTTCCAATGGTTAAATTGTCATCAGCTTGATTGATTGCAACAAAGCCCTCTCTGGTTCGAAAAACAGCTTTAAAACGCACCTGTTTAAATTGCTCCAGCCATGACATCAGCGGTTGGTAATCAAAACTGAATGTTGATTTGAACCGCCAGCCATAGCTATACCAGCCACTTAACTTTTGTGTGGCCGCCAGGTAGCCGCAATCTGGAATAAGTTGTTCTTCATTATCAACATTAAACTCCGCTGGCTGTTCCTGCCAGACAGCCTGATTAAATTTAGCTTTTGGTTTTAGCCATTCAGGATTAATTTTGGCTTCTTGCGTGATCTGTAAAGGCAATTCCTGAAGATGCAGCTCATTGATGTATCGTTTTAAAGCATCAACTTCGCTCTGGTCATACATATCGGCCTTATTCGCTACCAACAGATCAGCAATCTGCAATTGCTGCTGAAACGTCTCATGTTCACGATATTTCGCTTCAGCCATATGACGAGCATCCACCAAGGTCAGCGTGGAACGTAAATCAATAATTGATTGATAAAATTCACCTGACAGCACGGCGATCACTTCTTCCGGGTGCCCCAGACCACTGGGTTCAATCAATAACCTGTCGGGTTTGGCTTTTCCAATAAGCTGATTGAGTGCCACCTTCATTGGTAAACCGGCAGCACAGCACATACAGCCACCGGGCACTTCACGAATGGTGACTTCGCCTTCAGCAGAATCATCAGTCTTTAACAACTGACTATCTATGCCCACTTTGCCAAATTCATTAATTAATACCGCCCAGCGCTCACCTGCCGGTTTGGTCTGTAAAAGGTGCTGGATCGCTGTGGTTTTACCAACCCCAAGAAAACCGGTAATCACATTGGTCGGTATC
Source organism: Methylophaga sp. UBA1464 (assembly GCF_002325665.1). Taxonomy (NCBI): domain Bacteria; kingdom Pseudomonadati; phylum Pseudomonadota; class Gammaproteobacteria; order Thiotrichales; family Piscirickettsiaceae; genus Methylophaga; species Methylophaga sp. UBA1464. The sequence continues at coordinate 3,635 of NZ_DCSO01000005.1, read as the reverse complement.
GCCTTTTGAAAAAGCTTAAATTGGACGGTTGGTTCAGCCACGATTACGCCGAGTTTGTAACATAATCAAGCCGACAAAAAACAGGCCGATCAAAACTAAATTAATTAAGCTTTTTAACGTATAGCTTTGCATTACCGGCTGATATTCAAATACAGGAATATTAGCGAAATCGGCTTCCGTAAACGACTTGTCAAAAAAATAGAAATCAAAGAAGTAATCGCGCAATTGCTGGTGATAATCACCAATCTGATCCAGAAATGCCTGACTTGCCAACATATCGGTATCGGCGAAACGATTCATACTGTATTGCAAACGCATCACCGGTGATAACCAGGCAACTTGATTGCCAATCTGGTGGGAATGCACACGACTCTCACGAAACTGCGCGACCGCCTCTGCCACAATCACATCGCTCATATGCTGCATCGCATAATACCAGCGCCAGTCGAAAGGCTTTTGCAACGTCGGTTCAGTAGTTTGCCACTGAGGATAATCCTGCAAATAAACATCGAAATCCGCTTGCTGATCCCTGTCCCAGCTGTCATGCATAAACTCTCGTTGATCAAAGATCATGGAAACATGTTCAGCGGGTTGCTGTTGTTGTGTTTGATACAGATATGCTAATCCGGGCAGCACAAAAGCAAACACAATCCACAGGCTGATAAATAACAAACTGTTAAAAATAGCTGTGCGTTGCAAGCTGATAATCCAGCCAGTGATTAAAAACCAGCAGAGTTGATAAGCCAATAAAACCGCAGCAACCTGCAACCATATTGAATCAAAATCAATATCTGTCATGACCACTGCTGCAAGCAGAATCAGTAAATTCACCACTGCCAGCAGTCCAGCTGCAATCAACATCTTTTTAGTCAGTAACATGCCACTATTTGCTACCTGCGATGCCAGTAATGACCAGCGTCCGCTGGCCTTCTCTTCCGCCAACAGATTTAAACTTAATGCCGCAATCAATAACGGCATCAGGTAAATCCAGATAAAACTCAAGTCCAGCTTACCAATAGGCATAGCAGCAATATTGCCAGTCGCCGTATTGCTCAATTGACTTTGCAAACCTAATAAACGAACTCTTGTGTGGCTGGCCGATTCGCTACGTTCACCATGTATCAATGCCGACCAGGCAGAAGGTTTTTGCCAGACAGGATGAAACTGGTAATAACTCAGATATCCTGAGTCGTATGGCGCTAACGGAGCATCCTTCTGATAGTCTGCCAATTCGGCTTGGTAATTTGCTTCGCTGATAGCCCGCTGTTGATATTCACGATGCAGTCCTGTCTGTCCCCAGATAATGGCTAATAAAGCTGCTAGAAGATAAGCTGCCATCAGCCATTTAAAGAGCTTGTTCTGCCATAACAAGCGTAATTCAAATTGAATAAATCTCACCTTAATCAACCTCGTTACGACTGCGGGAAAGTAACAACACACCGATGATTAACCACCCCAGCAATATTAATAAAGGCAGGTAAATCAGATTCAGTTCGTTCTGCAAGGTAGGTGATTGATAATCAAATTGCTGCAGATTTGCCAATTGCTCATTCGAGACTTTTTGTTCACGATCATGGGCATGGTCGATTTGTTCTGCATGCATCTGATTCAGCTGCTTGATGAAATTAAAGCGAAATTGCTCAGCA
>NZ_DCSO01000005.1:1532-1831 GCF_002325665.1 Methylophaga sp. UBA1464 | reverse complement strand
TACCCGCGTTGGTCGCCGCAAAAATAGACGATAACTTGTTAGCTAATAAATAGGGGGAAAACCACGCTACATAACTGACCAGTTGATTTTGCTGCTCAGCGATTTGCATCACGTTTTCATATTGTTGGGTAAATACTTCGCTGGTAATGCGCTCGCCTTCCTGCATCACGATGCCACGCCAGTTGACCGGTAAATCCTCGACACGTGACACGCCATATTCGGCCAACACTCTTTCACGAAATTCAGTGAAATGCGGATCATCCGGGTTATGCGAATCACCGACTTTGGCAATCTCCTGT
>NZ_DCSO01000005.1:0-1400 GCF_002325665.1 Methylophaga sp. UBA1464 | reverse complement strand
GCTGTCTGAATATCAAATACCGCACGATCCGGCATCGGATACTGCATCTCAGCCAGACTGTAGGCCATTTTCGGCATCACAATCACTGTCAGCAGCCAAAACAACAATAATGCAGACAAACTTTGCTGATTGGTGCGGCACCAGTTAGAAAACAGCACCACCGTGATGGTCCATAACAGGCAATAAAACAGATATAAAACAAACATCAAGCCCATGCGTAACACATCGCTGCCATGCACATGCGATAACAGCATAAAGCCAATAGCAATACTGAAAATCACTAACAGAAAAATCAGTGAGATCAGACTGTAAGCCAGCGTTTTGCCGAATAAAAGCTGCCTGACACTGATGCCTTGCGAGACCAGTTGACGTAATGTGCCATGACCACGTTCACCACTCACACTATTAAAGGCCAGAGCGATCAATACCAGCGGCCAGATCACCAGAATAATCGTCGCCCCTGACAGATAGCCCAGTCCCATATAGGCCGTGCTGCTGACATATTGTTTAAAGCTGCTGCTGTTTTGCCGATGCGCTTCCAGAAACAAGGCATTACCGACAAACGGATTCACCCCGCTATCAATAAAACTCAGTGGTGAGATGATGCGAAACACCATCGTGCCGTAATGTGCTGCACGATGCGGATGTCGATCTGGCTGTGCTTCCCATTCAGCATCATTCTGCTGCTGCCAGATGGTTTGCGCTTCAATAAAATCCTCCTGCTGTTGCCAATGGGAAAACGCAATTAATGCCGTTAACACCAATAACAATGGCAACAGGATTTTCAGGGTCTGGCTGCGCCATTGGGTGATCAGCTCATGACGAGCGATTTCGACTATCGGATGTTTCATAATCAGAATTTATAAGCTACTGAGACACTGGCATTGACGCCATCACCCGGTGAATAAATCACCCCATCAACGCCACCATTGTCGTAGACATACTCATAGTATTCGTTGAACAGATTATTGACCTGGAAGTTAATATTGCCCCAACTGGTTGCATAATCCATGCTGGCATTCACCAGATTGTATTTACCAAACTTGCCGCCGCTATTGGCTTCGTTTATATACGATGAGCCTTGCGCGTCATAGTGAACACGTCCTGTGAGAGCTGGTGTAAACAGGTAAGCGATACCAGTTGATGCGGTATAAGACGGAATGCTGCGTAATTCATTGCCACGATCAGCGCCAGGGCTTTGAATTTCTGAATCCACGGTGCTGAAGTTACCCCATAGCGTTAGTTTGTCAGTTGCCATCCAGCTCATACCAAAGTCAGCTCCCTGACGCAGGGTTTTACCGACGTTTTGAGCCAGGCCATCAACTAATATAAACTCATCCTTAGCCTTTTGTTCCCAATAGGATAATCGTAACTCGAGGCTATAGGTTGGCATCCACTTC
>NZ_DCSO01000024.1:19233-19460 GCF_002325665.1 Methylophaga sp. UBA1464 | reverse complement strand
GATAAACATCATCCTCAAATGTATTTTGCAGATAAAACAATGGCACAATTTCTACAATACCACCGACTGAAACAACCAAGGCCGTTGCCAGCACCAGTCCCCAAACGTTTTGTTCAACCCACTCTTGAAAACTAATGCGTTTATTAGATTTTTTAGCCATGCTGATACCCTCAAATATTCGCTGCAGTTGCCATTTCGGCGGACGGTTTTGCAATCGCGCGGCGAAT
>NZ_DCSO01000024.1:17185-19059 GCF_002325665.1 Methylophaga sp. UBA1464 | reverse complement strand
GTCACTGTTACGTTAAACAGCATGACGACCGCACCCAGGAAGAATATCAATCCACCAATTGCACGCATCGCATAATAAGGATGCATTTGAGCTACCGACTCGACAAAGGTATAAGCCAAGTTGCCATATTCATCATAAGCACGCCACATCAAACCTTGCATGATGCCGGATACCCACATTGCAGTGATGTATATAGCGGTACCAATGGTTGCCATCCAGAAATGCAGATTAACCAGTTTGACGGAATACATGGTAGTTCCCCACATACGTTCCACCATATGGTACAGAGCACCAACAGACACCATTGCAACCCAACCTAATGCACCCGAATGAACGTGTCCAATAGTCCAGTCAGTGTAGTGTGACAATGCGTTTACAGTTTTCGAAGCCATAACCGGACCTTCGAAGGTTGACATTGCATAGAATGCCAAAGAAACAATCAGAAAACGCAAGATGTAGTCAGTACGCAATTTATCCCAGGCCCCGCTTAGCGTGAACATACCGTTTAATGCCCCGCCCCATGAAGGAATAATCATCGCCAGAGAAATTGCAGCACCCAATGAACCGGTCCAGTCAGGCAACGCGGTGTATTGAAGATGGTGAGCACCTAACCATACGTAACCAAATACCAATGCCCAGAAATGGATAACGGACAGACGGTAAGAGTAAACCGGGCGATTTGCCTGTTTAGGTACAAAGTAATACATGATGCCAAGGAAGCCCGCCGTCAGGAAGAAACCAACAGCGTTATGGCCCCACCACCATTGAATCATCGCATCCTGAACACCTGAGAAAATAGAATAGGATTTCCACATACTCACAGGAATCGACAAGCTGTTAACCACATGGAGGTAAGTGATCATGATCATCATTGCCAGGAAGAACCAGTTGGCAACATAGATATGTGAAACCTTACGGATGGATAAGGTCATAATGAAATTGAACATGTAACTGATCCAGACCACTGCGATCAGAATATCCAATGGCCATTCCAGCTCGGCATATTCTTTTGACTGAGTTAAACCCAATGGCAGTGTGATAATTGCACCGAGGATAATCAGGTTCCAACCCCAAAAGGTGAACCAAGCCAGTTTATCACTCCAAAGTCTTACGCCTGAGGTACGTTGAACCACATAAAATGCTGTCGCCATCAGGGTTGAACCACCAAAGGCGAAGATTACCGTATTGGTATGCAACGGACGCAAGCGACCAAAGCTGATATAAGGATTATCAAAATTCAGATCCGGCCAGGCTAATTGTGATGCAATAAATACACCCATGCCTGTCCCAGCAACCAAATAGACAACCGCCATGTAGGCGAACCATTTGACCACTTCAAAGTTGTACTGTTGTTTCGCCTGCATAGCGATCACACCTTCTCTCTCATGAAAACTCTTTCACTGCTTCTTTTAATTATTTTCAGAAACAGAACCCAATTTCATACTGCCTAACAATCAAGCCCAATGAATTTTACCGCAAAACAACTATGTTGATGATTTCAAATCCGTGATCCAGATCAATTTTGCTGGTTTTGCTGAGTCTTTTGCCACAGTTTGCTACTTTCGCTAAGACTTTTCCTGCTTAACTATATTCAAACTAGGAGAATTTTCCTGACTTCACTCAGCGTGGTCAAGTTTTAGCATTTAAGCTATTTCAGTATCCGCTAATAAGTAACCTAAAAACAAGGATTTAAACCTTAAGTTTAATATGGGTATTTATCTGGTTATCTGCATCTGTAAGAGGTTCACCCGCACCGCAGTCTGTTTATTTCTAAACACCACCACTGCAACTGGAAATTTTGTTTAACTTGGGGAGTGACTTTAATATGAAAGATTTCCAACACTGCAGGAGATCGGGAAAGTACTCCCAACCTT
>NZ_DCSO01000024.1:15072-17044 GCF_002325665.1 Methylophaga sp. UBA1464 | reverse complement strand
ATGGCTGGTATTTGATTTGGAAAAAGTACTGAAATGTCTGCGAAGTTTTTGTCTGTAAGTCTCAAAGACAATTACAGTGATATATTTCGTAACTGGCATTGCGCACAGTTTATAAATCTTGATTCAAGTTACCTTGGAGGCACCGATCAAAATCAACCGGTAGCCGGACTAAAAACTAACCAGTACTATCGGCTTTCTGCCTTCATTCAAGAGCAAATTGTAGGTACGGCATGCAGCACCAAGTGACATGGTTTCCAGTGAAATACCATGCTCAGCCAATTTGGTGGTGATTTGTAATACTTGAGGAGTTATACCTTCGTCATTCACCATGATGATAACGTCAGCATTAAAGGCTTTTATTTTTTCAATGAGAGTGTTGCTTTGCTTCTCAGCCAAAGTTTTCAGATCAAACGTATCAAATACGCCCTCAGGTGACAGTGTGCAATTGTGGGTTATTCGTTGTTGCGGTTGATTTGGAGCTTGAATCAGTAGAAAGCCGTCGCCATAACTTTTTATTACAAGAGCGTCAGTAACGGCTTCCTGACTAATTTTCATTTCTGTTAAAAACCAGCGGCATTATTTACACGATCGCGTAATTCTTTTCCGGGTTTGAAGTGAGGTACATATTTTTCATCAAGCTTGACGGATTCACCACTTTTTGGATTCCGTCCCACTCTGGGGGGACGATGATGCAGTGTGAAACTGCCAAACCCTCTGATCTCAATACGATCACCACGTGACAGACAGTCGCTCATCTGTTCAAGAATTAACTTTACCGCTAGTTCAACGTCTCGGTAATTTAATAGAGATTGTTTTTCGGATAGTATTTCTATCAAATCAGACTTGGTCATAATTTCCTAGATTCCCGGCAGTAGACTTTGGGTTATGCCTTAAACATCAAGGCAGCTGTACAACAAGAAAATAAGCATCCGGCTTGACCGGATGCTTATTAATGATCAGATTAGCTATCTTTCTGATTCATTTGTTCTTTCAGCAAATCACCTAAAGTGGTATTGCCGGAACTGACATTGCTGTACTCTTTCACTGCTTCGGATTCTTCTTGATCATCCTTCGCTTTGATAGATAGAGTCAGCGTGCGATCCTTACGGGACATTCCTGTAAATTTAGCTTCGACTTCATCACCGATATTCAGCACTTTGCTGGCATCTTCGATACGTTCACGTGAGATATCAGCAACACGAACATAACCTTCAACACCTTCAGCCAATTCAATTGTTGCGCCTTTTGCATCAACTGCAGTGACTTTACCGGTAACAACAGTGCCACGTGGGTGTTCAGACAAATAAGCAGAGAACGGATCGTCTTGCAATTGTTTGATACCCAATGAAATGCGTTCACGTTCTGGATCAATAGCCAGTACCACGGCTTCAACTTCATCGCCTTTTTTGAAGTCACGAATCAATTCTTCGTTTTCTTCTTCCCAGGAAATGTCTGACAAGTGAATCAGGCCGTCAATGCCACCATCCAGGCCAATGAAGATACCAAAATCAGTGATGGATTTGATAGCACCGCTGACTTTATCACCTTTGTTATGAGTCATGGAAAACTCTTCCCAAGGGTTTGTCTGGCACTGTTTGATTCCCAGTGAGATACGACGACGTTCAGCGTCAATGTCCAGAACCATCACTTCAACTTCATCACCTAAAGTAACCAGTTTTGAAGGGTGAACGTTTTTGTTGGTCCAGTCCATTTCAGACATGTGAACCAAACCTTCAACGCCATCTTCGATTTCAACAAAACAACCGTAGTCGGCAATGTTAGTGACTTTACCCTGGATGCGGGTGCTGTTTGGATAACGACGTGCAATATCTTTCCATGGATCGTCGCCCAGTTGTTTCAGGCCCAGCGATACACGTTCACGTTCTTTATCAAATTTCAGAACCTGTACATCGATTTCGTCACCGATAGCAACAACTTCTGAAGGATGTTTAACACGTTTCCAAGCCATATC
>NZ_DCSO01000024.1:14740-14934 GCF_002325665.1 Methylophaga sp. UBA1464 | reverse complement strand
GCGCCGTAGTCGGTCAGGTTCTTAACGATACCCTTAACCACTTTGCCTTCTTCCAATGTTTCCAGAAGGGCTTCGCGTTCAACACTGTTCTCAGCTTCCATTATGGCACGGCGAGAAACGACGATATTATTACGTGGGCGATCCAGCTTAATCAGTTTGAACTCAAGCTCTTTGCCTTCGAGGTGTGAAGTATC
>NZ_DCSO01000024.1:14009-14441 GCF_002325665.1 Methylophaga sp. UBA1464 | reverse complement strand
GTTGCACCAAATCCATCTTCCAGTGTTTCCAGAGAAACATCGACCAAATCACCAACAGAAACGGTGATTTCACCTTTTTCGTTCATGAATTCGGCAACTGGGATAGCGCCTTCAGATTTCAGACCTGCGTTAACCATAACAACATCAGGACCGACATTGACTACCGTACCGGTAACAATTTTGCCTGGTTGCATTGGGGTTGCGTTTAGACTCTCTTCAAAGAGATCAGCAAAGCTTTCGCTCATTATAAATATCCTTGACCCTGTATAGATAACAGAATCGCCCGTTAGACCTGCAAATGCAGGAAATTAACAAAAAACCTAGCTGGACCACCCAACTAAGTACCCTAATAAATCAGCCAGTTAATGCACTGACTTTTTCTAAAACTGCTTCTATTCCGAGTTGTGTTGAATCCAGAATAACGGCATCATC
>NZ_DCSO01000024.1:5466-13944 GCF_002325665.1 Methylophaga sp. UBA1464 | reverse complement strand
GGCCGTAGCGGCGCTACTTCACGTTGCATATCCCGATCATCACGTTCAGATATTTCAGCTACGAGATCGGAAAGGTTACTATCAATTCCTTTCTCTTTCAACTGCTTATATCGTCTCTCCGCCCGAACCTCCGCACTGGCTGTCAGAAAGACTTTAAATGTTGCGTCAGGAAACACTACGGTCCCCATATCGCGACCGTCAGTCACCAATCCGGGGGCCTGGCGAAAATCGCGTTGTCTTTGCAATAAAGCTGCACGTACCGCCGGTAATGCGGCAACTTTTGATGCGGCATTACCGGCTTGCTCGGAACGAATCAACAGTGAAACATCATCACCTTCCAGGACAACTTGCAGCTGACCATCTTTTAACAGAAACTTTACATCCAACTGTCCAGCCAGTGTTGCCAGCGCAGTTTCATCGGCTAAGTCAATATGATGTTTCAGGGCGGCTTGTGCAAGAACACGGTAAATCGCTCCACTATCCAGATAATGCCAACCCAGCTTTTCTGCCATACGTTGCGCTAAAGTACCCTTACCAGAACCGCTTGGACCATCTATCGTCAAAACCGGTATCTCAGACATCGAAAGCATCGATCTGTAAACCACTGTTATTTGCTAATTCGACAAAGTTGGGAAAAGAAGTCGCCACATTGGCACAGTCATTAATTTGAATAGCGCCACCTGCTTGTAAAGCGGCCATGGCAAATGACATCGCAATGCGGTGATCGCCGTGACTGTCCACTTCACCACTGCCTATCACGCCACCTTCGATAATCATCCCATCTGTTGTTGGCTGTGCATCGATACCCAGTGCTTGTAAACCATCGGCCATCACCTGAATTCGATCACTTTCCTTGACGCGTAATTCTTCCGCGCCGGTTAAGACTGTGCGACCTTGCGCACAGGCCGCGGCAATGAATATTGCCGGAAATTCATCAATTGCCAGTGGCACCTGATCTTCTGGAATGTCAATGCCTTTCAATGGTGCATAACGAACACGAATATCGGCAACCGGCTCGCCACCGGTGACAGCTTCATTACTCAGGCTGATATCGGCGCCCATTTCACGCAGGATATTGATCACACCAATGCGTGTCGGGTTAACACCCACATGTTGCAAAGTGATATCTGAACCCGGCGCAATTGCCGCACCGACCATAAAGAAAGTAGCCGAAGAAATATCCCCTGGTACATCGATACTGGTGGCGGTTAATTTGCCGCCACCTTTAATACTGATACGATTACCCTGAACATTCACTGGATATCCCATGCCCTGTAGCATGCGTTCAGTATGATCTCGTGTCGGCGCAGGTTCAGTTACACAGGTTGTGCCTTCCGCATACATACCGGCTAATAACAGACAGGATTTCACCTGAGCACTGGCCATCGGCAAGTCGTAATTAATAGCCGCTAATTTATGACCACCATGAATCGTCAGCGGTGGTTTGCCGTCGGTAGTATCAATCTGAGCTCCCATGAGTGCCAATGGATCGGTCACCCGACGCATCGGACGGCCTGATAAGGATTTATCCCCACTCATTATCACGTCAAAGGATTGCCCCGCCAGCAGACCACTTAATAAACGGATCGAAGTGCCGGAATTTCCCACATACAAGTCATTTTCGGGTGCCATCAATCCATGCATGCCGACACCATGCACGGTGACTTTGCCGTCGACCGGGCCTTCTATCTTAACCCCCATGGCTCGAAAAGCAGCCAGTGTAGCCAGCGCATCCTCACCATCAAGAAAACCGCTGATTTCGGTGACGCCCTCAGCCAATGAACCCAGCATGATAGAACGGTGTGAAATGGATTTATCTCCGGCCACACGAAAACTGCCCGTTAACTGACCACCGGCCTGTACCACAAATTTACGATCCTGTTGCCCGCTCACGCTGTTCATCACTCCCACTACACTTCACTATTGTCTTTTAGACTTGGATCGGCAAAACGGGTATCTCTGGCCCGCTTGGCCCGTGCAAAAATATCAATAAGATAATCACCATCATCTTGCCGAATCGCCTGTTCGATCTGATCCAGACCACGTCGGTATTGTTCTAATAATTCTAAAATGGCGTGACGGTTTCCCAGACAGATATCCCGCCACATAACGGCATCACTTGAAGCGATACGGGAAAAATCACGGAAACCGCCTGCGGCGTAACGTAATACTTCATCACAGTCATCTCGTTTGGAGAGCATACCCACCAGATTGAAGGCTAAAACGTGCGGCAAATGACTGGTCGCAGCCAACACCACATCGTGATGTTCAACTTCCATGTCAAATACGTCGGCACCGGCCTGTTGCCACATTTGACGTACTTGCTCGAGCGCGTTTTTGTCCGTTTCGGCAACTGGGGTTAATACCACGCGATGTTGTTGATACAGCTCCGCAAACGCTGCAGATGGTCCACTTTTCTCAGTACCCGCTATTGGATGTCCCGGGACAAAACGGTCAAACTTATCACCTAAAGCCCGACGGGCGGCTTCAACTACCTGATGTTTAGCACTGCCCGCATCGGTAACAATCGCTTGTGACTTCAGATGAGGAGCCATTTGCTCAAAAACCGTTTGCATCGCGCCCATGGGTACAGCCACAAAGACCATATCCGCATCTGCGACAGCCTCTTTCAATGAATCAGCTGCATTATCAATAATGCCCAATGCCAATGCTTCATCACGTGCTGCTGCCGATCGTGAATAACCGGTTACCTGTTCAACCAGCCCGGCTTTTTTTAATGCCAAAGCCAGTGAACCACCAATCAGTCCAACCCCGATAATTGCCAGTTTTTTAATCATTTGGCCTCTGCAAGACTATTTTCCAGCGCTTCCAGGCAGCGCTGGTTTTCATGTTCAAGACCAATACTGATGCGTAAATGTGTGGGTAAACCATAACCTGCAACAGGTCTGACAATGACACCCTGTTGCAACAGTTTTTCATAAATGTCAGCCGCATGGGTGGCGACATCCACACAGATAAAATTTGCCTTAGAGGGAATATAACTTAGTCCCAGCTTGTTAAAACCCTCAATATATTGTTGCATGCCTTCGGCATTAACCTGTTTGGCTCGCTGCAGATAATCTTCATCGCCCAACGCCGCAATCGCAGCACTCATTGCCAGATGATTGACATTAAACGGCTGGCGCAGACGATTTAATAAATCAGCAATCTCCGGACTTGATAGAGCAAAACCAACCCGCAAACCCGCCAGACCATAAGCCTTGGAAAAGGTACGGCAAATAATTAAATTAGGAAATTCTTTCAACCAGTCAATGCTGTTCTGTTCATTGTCGCCATACTCAACGTAAGCTTCATCCAGTACCACAATCACATTGTCTGGAATGGCCTGCAGAAAACCATAAATTTCATTAGCTGCTACATACGTGCCGGTGGGATTATTAGGATTCGCAATAAAAACCAGTTTGGTTTTAGGCGTAATGGCTTGCTGCATTGCGGTTAAATCATGGCCGAAATCCTTGGCTGGAACTTCTACCAGCGAAGCACCTATCGCCTGTGCCACCAATGGATAAACGGCGAAAGCGTGTTGAGAAAATATGACTTCATCAACAGGTGAGACAAAACAACGGGCAATCAACTCCAATACATCATTGGAACCATTGCCCAAGGTAATCTGCCCGGCATCCAGCTGAAATTTTTCGGCCAAAGCCTGTTTCAATGTAAAGCCATTCCCATCGGGATAACGCGTTAAATCGCGGGTCGCCAGCGCAATTGCGGCCAGTGCGGCCTGAGATGGGCCAATCGGACTCTCATTTGAGGCCAATTTAATAACATCTCTTACACCATATTGCCGCTGCAATTCTTCAATCGGCTTTCCGGGTACATAAGGCTGCAACGCGGCAATGCTATCTACCGCTAAATCACATAGATTCATTTTTGCTCCGCTGGTTTTCTGAAACTATCCAAAATCAACAACACAGCACCGATACAAATGGCTGCATCAGCAACATTAAATGCCGGCCAATGATAGGTACCGATATATATATCAATAAAATCAATTACATACCCATAGAAAAACCGGTCAAGCACATTACCAATTGCACCACCGATAATCAGTGAAATCGCTATCGCTTCCACTTTTGCCTGCGCCTTAAGACGGGACAGCCAAATAATTAATACGATTGAAACGGACACCGCCAGCCCGATAAAAAACCAGCGCTGCCAGCCACCGGCACCTGCCAGAAAACTGAATGCTGCACCGCTATTGTGTGCCAAAGTAAAATTGAAATACGGCATCACGGCAACGGTTTGGTATAACTCCAGCCAATTAGCCATGACCACCTTGGTCAGTTGATCCAATATAATGATCAACACACTTACCCATAACCACTTCAACATAGTAACTGCCTCAGGCAAAACGGCGGGTTTCGCCATCGCCATCTACGTTTTCAACGCAACGGCCACACAATTCCGGATGATCTGCATGGCTACCTACATCATCAGTTTGATGCCAACAACGTTCGCAACGGGCGTTTGGCGAGGCATGAATATCCACTGCCAAACCAGTTAATCCGGTGTCGATTGCTGTCGCCGTTTTATCTGCCAATGAAAAACGCTTGGCTGACGATGTAATAAGGATAAATTTCAGTTCATCGCCAACTTTATTTAATACGTTCAGCAAACTGTCTTCAGCGTACAAACTAACATCGGCAGTTAAACCGCCTTTCACTGCACCCTGGTTACGTTTATTTTCCAGTTCTTTGGCAACAGCATCACGAACAGCGAATAATTGCTGCCAATCCGCCACCGACAAAACACTATCCAACGATAATGGCACCAGATTTGAATACCAGTTATTCAGTAACACTGACGAGTTACGCTGGCCCGGAATAAACTCCCACAGTTCATCGGCAGTGAAACTCAGAATCGGCGCAATCCAACGGGTTAACGCTTCCAGAATATGGAACATCGCGGTTTGAGAAGATCGACGGCCCAGACTGTCTGCCGGCATGGTGTACTGCCGATCCTTGGTGATATCCAGATAGGCACTGCCCAGTTCATTGGCGCAGAAATTATGCACTTTCTGATAAATCAGATGGAACTGATAGCTTTCATAGGCTGCCAGGATTTCCAGCTGCAGATGATAGGCACGATCCAGTACCCAGCGATCCAGTGGTAATAACTTTTCAGTTGCGACCAGATTGGAGGCAGGATCAAAATCATTCAGGTTCGATAATAAATACCGTGCGGTATTACGAATACGGCGATATGAGTCCGCTGTGCGTTTGAGGATTTCATCCGACACCGTCATTTCAGCACTGTAATCAGTCGCCGCCACCCAAAGACGAATAATATCGGCACCCAGGTTATTCACCACTTTTTGCGGTGAAACCGTATTGCCCTTGGATTTAGACATTTTCTTGCCTTCGGCGTCCACGGTAAAACCGTGAGTCAGCACAGTTTTGTATGGTGCTTTGCCAGTGGTGGCAACTGATGTCAACAATGAAGACTGGAACCAGCCACGGTGTTGATCGCTGCCTTCAAGATAGAGATCGGCAGGACGATGCAAATCATCACGGCGGGTTAATACGCAGGCATGCGACACACCAGAATCAAACCAGACATCCAGCGTATCAGTGACTTTGAAATAATTTTCTGCATCTGCACCAATCAGATCGCTGGCATCCATATCAAACCAGGCATCAATACCGTTTTGCTCAACCGCCAGGGCGACTTTTTCGATCAATGCTTTCGAATCCGGATGCAATTCCCCGCTCTGCTGATGCACAAATAACGGGATCGGTACACCCCAGGTCCGTTGACGGGAAATACACCAGTCCGGACGACCTGTCACCATATTCTCAATACGTTTTTGGCCCCAGTCCGGCATCCATTTGGTTGCAGCAATCGCCTGCATTGCCTGATCACGTAAACCGTTCTGCTCCATACTGACAAACCATTGTGGCGTCGCACGGAAAATAATCGGTGTTTTATGGCGCCAACAATGTGGATAGCTATGACGGATATCCACATGGCATAACAAAGCTGATTTTTCTTTTAATACCTCAATAACCTGCGGATTGGCTTTAAACACAGATTCACCGGCAAAAATCGGGGTGTCTGGTAAAAACACGCCATTGCCACCCACCGGATTATCCACTTCCAGTTTATATTTCAACCCGACAATATAGTCATCCTGACCATGACCAGGTGCCGTATGCACAGCGCCGGTACCAGCATCGGTAGTGACATGATCACCTAAAATAACCGGTACTTTTCGATCATAAAACGGGTGTTGCAGCAATAAACCTTCAAGCGCAACGCCCTTGCAGCGGGCAATCACTTCACCGGTTAACTGATAACGTTCAAGTGCTTTTTCATACAATGCTTCTGCTAACACCAAACGCTCAGCAGCACATTGCACCACGACATACTCTAAATCTGGATGCAGACACACCGCCTGATTGGCTGGCAAAGTCCATGGTGTGGTGGTCCAGATGGCAATATTCACCGGACCATTGCCGTTGTTCGGGCAGGCTATATCAAACTCAACGGTATCATTAAATTGAAAACGTACATCGATGGCCGGTGAGGTTTTATCTTCATATTCGACTTCGGCTTCAGCTAATGCAGAGCCGCAATCCACGCACCAATGCACCGGTTTTACACCTTTGTGTAAATGACCGTTTTCAATGATTTCGCCCAGTGTGCGAATAATGTCAGCCTCAAACTGAAAATCCATGGTCAGATACGGATTATCCCAATCAGCCAATACGCCCAGTCGTTTAAAATCTTCCCGTTGACCGTTAACCTGTTTGGCCGCATATTCACGACAGGCCTGACGAAATTCTGCCGGGCTGACTTTAACGCCCGGTTTGCCAACTTTTTTCTCAACATTCAGTTCAATCGGCAGACCGTGACAATCCCAGCCGGGAACATAAGGTGTATCAAAGCCACTAAGGGTTTTGGACTTTAAAATAATATCTTTAAGAATTTTATTGACGGCATGACCGATATGAATATCGCCATTGGCATACGGAGGGCCATCGTGCAGAATGAATTTCGGTTTACCCTGATTGGTTTGCCGTAACTGCCGGTAAAGATCTTGCTCCTGCCAACGCTTTAAAATCACAGGTTCGCGATTGGGTAGGCCCGCTTTCATTGGGAAGTCAGTCGCAGGAAGATTTAAAGTGTGTTTGTAGTCGGCCACAAAACGTCTCGTTGTCGTCAAATAATAAAGCGCTCGATTATACGGGTTTTTCTCGCTGACCTAAATCACTGAAAAGAGTTTGTTTGGCCTTTGCCTGATGTTACACAGTAAAATGCACACCCATTATTCATTTTGTTTATTCAAGAGCACCAAAATCGATGACTGCAACGGAAAAAGTGATCATTAAAGGCATCACTGAGGACGGCGGTAAATTTCGCCCCAGTGACTGGGCAGAAAGACTGTGTGGAGCAGTCGCCAGCTATGGTCCAGGAAGAAGAATCATTTTTCATCCAAACGTTAAACTGGCTTCACTGGAAGGCACCAAATGTGTCGTGATTGATGCGCAACTTGAAGAAGAAGACGTGATGCTTTTTGAATTTCTGTTGGAATTTGCCAACGATAACCGGCTACAGGTTGAAAGAATGGCTAAGTTACCCGAGTCCTAATCTTTTATCCACAGCGTTAAAATCACTCTTCGTGGTCGGCATCCGGCCAATTCTGGATATAGTTTTTCAATAGCTTATTTTCAAACTTTGCTTTTTTCAGCAGTTCTTCCACTACATCCGTAATGGATAACATTCCCTCCAGCCGACCTTTGTAAACTACCGGCAAATGACGGATATTATGGTCAACCATGATATTCATCACTTCTTCCAGCGTGTTATCCGGATCACAGGTATAGGGATTTGGCGTCATCGCATCCGCTGCTGTTTTAGGTTCCCACATGGCGTGTTTCTTGTGTAACACATTGAGCAAATCACGTTCTGAAAGGATCCCCACCAGCGTGCCATTTTCCGTTACCACTAACGAACCAATGCGATGTTCCATCATCAAATGGACAGCTTTATCCAGTGAATCTGTCGGTGTCAGCCCGATAACCGGCTTACCTTTGTTTTTGGTAATGAGTCTGACTTTCATCTCTTTCTCCGGCAACGAATGGAAATTTCATTCTGCTTGAGAAGTCGGCTGTATGGCAAGACTTTTAGAGATGCTCACGGGTGGAACGGAAATCAATTTCCGGCCAACGTTCTATTGTGAGATCCAGATTGACCCTTGTTGGAGCAATATAGGTCAGGTTATCCGCACCATCAAGAGCCAGATTCATTGAGGCTTTCCGCTTAAATTCCTCCAGCTTTTTCACATCATCGCAATACACCCAGCGTGCGGTATGCACCTGAACCGGTTCATAGGCGCATTCGACGCCATACTCCCCTTTCAAACGGTGAACAACTACATCAAACTGCAATACCCCGACCGCTCCCAGAATTAGATCATTGTTATCCAATGGACGGAATAACTGCGTGGCACCC
>NZ_DCSO01000024.1:4327-5369 GCF_002325665.1 Methylophaga sp. UBA1464 | reverse complement strand
ACGGAATAACTGCGTGGCACCCTCTTCGCTCAATTGTTGCAGACCTTTCAATAAAGCCTTGTTCTTCAGAGGATCTTTTAATCTGACACGGCGAAACAGTTCCGGCGCAAAGTACGGTATCCCAGTGAATTGAAGATCCTCACCCTGAGTAAAGGTATCGCCGATCTGAATGGTTCCGTGATTGTGCAAACCGAGTATATCGCCCGGCCAGGCTTCTTCCGCCTGTTCACGTTCTGCAGCCATAAAGGTGACGGCATTGGCGATGGTCACATCTTTACCTATCCGGGTCTGACGTAATTTCATGCCTTTAGTGTAATGACCACTGCAAACTCGCATAAAAGCAATGCGGTCACGGTGTTTAGGATCCATATTGGCTTGAATTTTAAACACAAATCCGCTGAAGTTATCCTCATCCGCAACAACATCACGGGTTTTGGTTTCCCTTGGTTGTGGCGCCGGCGCATATTCCACATAGGCGTCCATCAATTCAGTAACCCCGAAATTATTCATTGCTGAACCAAAAAACACCGGGGTCATTTGTCCATTAAGAAAAGCTTCCAAATCAAATTGATCACTGGCACCACGCACCAGATCAATTTCTTCACGTAATTCTTCCGCCATAGAACCAAATAATTCATCCAGACGTGGATTATCCAACCCCTGAATCACCTCGCCGGCATCTGCGTCTTTGCCATGCGCTTCAAACAACCGAATATTGTCATTATAAAGATGGAAAATACCTTTAAAGCCTTTGCCCATACCGATTGGCCAGGTGATGGGGGCACAGCGGATATTGAGGATATTTTCGACTTCACTGAGTAAGTCCAGCGGATCGCGGCCTTCCCGATCAAGTTTGTTGATAAATGTCAGAATCGGCGTATCGCGTAAGCGGCAAACCTCCATTAATTTAATGGTACGTTCTTCTACACCTTTGGCACTGTCGATAACCATCAATGCCGAGTCCACCGCAGTCAGTGTGCGATAGGTATCTTCCGAAAAATCAGCATGCCCTGGTGTATCGAGAAGATTAACGATGCGATCT
>NZ_DCSO01000024.1:2710-4281 GCF_002325665.1 Methylophaga sp. UBA1464 | reverse complement strand
TAACGATGCGATCTTTATAGGGAAACTGCATCACCGAAGAGGTCACCGAAATGCCCCGTTCCTTTTCCATTTCCATCCAGTCTGAAGTGGCATGTCTGTCAGTTTTACGTGATTTCACACTGCCCGCCATCTGAATGGCACCGCCGAATAACAACAGTTTTTCAGTCAGGGTGGTTTTACCGGCATCAGGGTGACTGATAATGGCAAAAGTACGGCGTTTTGAGACTTGTTTCTGTAACAGGCTTTCGGACATAGTGACTCAGTATAAAATTAGATAGGCCAAGCAGACTTGGCAGCATGCGCAACAAACCGCGTATTTTGGATGAAAATCAAGACCCAGACAATTCGGCACTTGCTGATTCAACACGATTACGCCCAGATTGCTTGGCTCGATACATCGCCTGATCGGCTCTTTCTAACAACTGCTTGCGACTTTCATTGCCCGGTATTGCTTGAGCTACGCCTATGCTGACAGTAATTATTCCAGCGGTATCGAACTGAACGCTTTCAATATGTTTACGTAAACGTTCTGCCAGAGCCATGGCTTCATCCAGAGCATTATGCGATGCCAGAACAATAAATTCCTCACCGCCCCAGCGGCCTAAATAGTCACTGGTACGCAGTTTGGATTGGACCTCTTCCGCAAGCCTGGTTAACACCTGATCCCCGGCATCATGCCCATAGTTGTCATTGACTGATTTGAAACGATCAATATCAAACAGTAACACCGAGCAAGGATGATCATAACGCTCGGCAGCAGCGAGTTCTGCATCAATGGCTAACTCCATTCGATAACGGTTCCAGGTTTTGGTCAGGGTATCGGTATGGGCAATTTCTTTAAGCTGTTTGTTGGCAAGCTGTAACTGGGTGTTCAGCCGGTTGACTTGATGCACGGTAATCGCAACAGCCAAATCCTCAGCCAGATCCTGTGCTGCATGCTGTTCATTCACAGACCAGCGATTAGCCTCATCCTCTATGGTTTCCATCCAAATCTCATGACCGCGTTCTTCAATACGTTTAAGTGGATTTGGGGTTTCTGCTTCGATTATCTGTTTTTTACCGACCCAGTTATGTTGTGCTTTTTGGGCCCGGCGGAACAACAAAAACCATCCGGATTGATTTTGCTCAATCGGTAAGGGAACGGCCAGCAATCCTGCCCGATTGCGAACGTTGACCAAATTATTCAAGGGACTCTTTGACAGTTGATCACATGCCCAACACATTTTCTGTCCGACATGCTCTGTAAGCCACTTGCCAACAATGTCCAACTCATAATCATCCAGGGTTTCACCAACACACCTCACCTGATTACGATATAACAGAGCAATGCCCGTGCAATTAAACAATTGCATCCAGTCCTTGCCATATTTATCGAGTAAGGTTGTCGGCTGAATTACTTTGTCGCGTTCAGCCGATAGCAGTTCACGACTGTTTAAGACATTTTTCAAAAACATTGCTTGCTGCCGCGCTTGCAGCAAAAACATACGTTGACTTGCCATTTGCACCAAATTAAATGCCGCATCCCGTTCAGCCGGCGATATTTCACTGGGAGTGAAATCATGGCAGGTCAG
>NZ_DCSO01000024.1:0-2644 GCF_002325665.1 Methylophaga sp. UBA1464 | reverse complement strand
AGCTGCTGCTCACCGGCAATCGCTATGGATAGGGAAGCCTTAACATTAATACTGCGTAAATACTGCTGATGATAAGCCGACAAAGCTCTCAGAATTCCCGGTGTCAAATCCACCACCGGAAGATCAATTTCATTTGAAGCAGGTATCAGGCCGACTATCTCTGCATCGACATCGGCAATGCTGCGCATTGGGTTAACGGTATAACGTGCTCTGACTTCCAACGGGATATCGCTGGCAGGAAACCGGAAGTTCATTAAGCTTTTATCGGGATCCCGACATTCTTCTGCAATAGCCGTCCGCTGCCAGTGCGTATCAAACTGACAAAGCAATACGCGATCATAGCCGGTCACCGCCTGCACACTCTGCACCAGCATTTGTTGCAATTGACCTATTTCCTGAACCTGTGCCAGACGGGTCAGCCACTCATTCACAATGGGCATTAAACGTTGTTCGCCGGAACGTGAGAGTGATTCAAACTCCACCACAATAGAATCATCACTGCGATAAGCCACCACGTAAAAACGCTGATAGGAACCGCTTACCTGGCGGTTGATGATGAGTGCTGCAGATAAACGGGAATTTTTAGCAAGCGTTTGCTGTAATCGCTGTTGTAATTTGCCACCCAGAATATCTCTTGGCGACGATGCAAGTGCCGCTTCAATGGAAACACCCAGTATTTGCTGCAAATTTTCGCTGACTTGTAAAATTTCAAGCAGGTCACCATCAAATCGAATTAAACAACCGAAAGGCTGAATTCCTTCAATCATAATCGCTGGATGATGCTGATCTTCGATTGTGTTGCCCAAAGAAATTCTCCAGTTCAGGGCCAGTTACTGAAATTGTAGGCTAATAACGGTTAAAAATCAGAACATTAGTCGGAGTTTTTATCTGCGCATTTTAGACACCGGGTAACAGTAGGATCAAAAGTCAATCTAGCCTCTGTGATGGGTTCATCACAAAGATAACAAAAACCAAAATCATCATTATTTATGCGATTTAAAGCGCCTTCTATGGCTTGCAGTTTTCGTTTAAGCCGGCGCTGAACTTCAATTGCAAGCTGTTGATCCTGCAACGCATCCATGCGTGACAAACGCCCCATCTTGGACTGATCAAGCTCTACCACCTGAGGTGGGTCCTCAGTAAGTGAATGCTCTACTTCCTGTTTGAGCAAAAATAATCGTTGTCGATAATTTTCCAACTGCACAATATTCATTTGATTAATGAAAAGTACTTCCATTAACGCAGCAACAGGATTGGGATATCACTCATCCTGACCATCTTGGCGGTATTGCTGCCTACCAGAAACTGACGAATGCGCGAATGCCCATAAGCACCCATTACCATTAAATCAATATTATTATCACGTTGATACTGATGCAGGGAAGGTTGAACCGCACCTTGTAATAGCGCAGTAGAAGCCTCAAAACCTGCAGCGTTAAGACGTTGTTTTGCCGTTTCTAACTGTGATTTATGATTCGTGTCATCTTCAGCTACCATCACGATATGGCATTCCAAACCTTTTAACAAATCACTCACAGCGACTTTTTCCAGAGCTTTGTTAGAGGTGGCGCTGCCATCATAAGCAATCATAAACCGCTGCGGAACATTGAAATCTGGCAAGGTAATTAGAATTGGTTTGTTTAATGCCCGGATCACATTTTCCAGATGACTCCCCAGACTATGTGTTTCATTTTCATGTGCCTGGCCTTGACGACCTAACACCAGAACCCGGGTATCATCCTGCAGATCAGATAAAGTTTCCATCAATCCGCCATGGCGTTGATGCGTGGTCACTTCAACCGCACCATGTTGCTGGGCCAGTGCTCGGGCATCCTGCAAAATGTTTTTGCCGTGCTCCAACGCCAGGCGCCCCCGTTTTTCATCGAGCTCAACCAATTCTTCCAATAGATTCTCGCGACTGCCAAGGCCAATATTGCCTGACAGATTCTTTTTTCTGTTTTCAGCCGTGGGATATTCGGTTTTATCCAATACATGCAACAAATCCACTGGTGCTTTTAACTTGTAGCTTACCCAAGCCGAAGCTTTACAGACTGCGGGCGAAGTTATTGAGCCATCAATACAGGCTATTATTTTTGTCATCTCTCTCAATCCTCTATTTTTAGTGACCGGCGAGTATTTTTTCGACTTCTTCCGGTTTATCGTGTACACCAAATCTGTCCACAATAGTTGCAGTGGCTTCATTCATACCAACCAGTTCCACTTCAGTACCTTCACGACGGAATTTGATCACGACCTTGTCCAGGGCCGAAACAGAGGTGATATCCCAAAAGTGGGCATGGCTCAAATCAATCTCGACGGTATCCAGTGCTTCTTTAAAATCAAATGCGGCAGCAAATTTATCCGATGAGGCAAAGAAGATTTGCCCACGGATTTCATAACGTCGCTTGGTATCCTGCTCACTGAGATCGCTTTTGACCACCATAAAGTGGGCAACTTTATTGGCAAAGAACAAGGCGGCAAGTAACACACCAACAAACACACCAATGGCCAGATTATGTGTTGCAACAACAACAATAACCGTCACCACCATAACGATGTTGGTAGAAAGCGGATGTTTTTTCAGATCACGTATTGATGCCCATGAAAAGGTACCGATTGAAACCATGATCATCACCGCCACCAG
>NZ_DCSO01000042.1:40998-42274 GCF_002325665.1 Methylophaga sp. UBA1464 | reverse complement strand
TGATGGCAACCATTTCAATCATATTCAGCGTATTCATCGCGATGGCCGCTTTGAAGGTGTCAAGGTTTATGAGTTTGACGACAAACATCAATTACGTATCGTTACCCAAGCCAGAGAAGCCCGTTATGAGAATAATGAATGGCTGATGCTTGATGTGGTGCAAAGCACCATAGATGAGGGTGGTATAGAAGTCCGATCGATTGAGCGAGCCAAATGGCGTTCCAAGCTCAATCCTGGCATGTTGAATGTGGTTGTAGTACCACCGGAATTTTTACCGGTATGGAGCTTGATTGAATATGTTTCCTATCTGAAATCCAACCATCAGGCTGTTGGACAATATCAATTGGCATTCTGGAGCAAAATTATGATGCCGATAAGCTCAGCAGTGATGGTATTTCTAGCCGTACCGTTTATCTTTGGTCCATTACGTTCTGCACCGATTGGTGGACGTATTCTGGTTGGCGTACTGGTGGGAATAGGTTTTCACTTGTTTAACCAGAGCTTTCAGCATATGGGGCTGGTATTTGGAGTATTGCCCTGGCTGGCAGCATCCCTGCCAACCATCATCTTTGCCGGTATAGGCATCTTTATGCTGAGAAGGGTGCGTTAGTTCAACGAGATATCCTGGATTTCTTTATCCAGATTATGTGCTTTGAGCAAGGTAGCAATCTGTTCTTTATGCTCTTTCACTTTTGCCTTCGCCAATTTGAATGCCTGTGGATCGTTATCGCGAAAAGCCACCATCAGATTGACAGATATATCCCTAAGTTCAGCAAAAATCGTGGTTAATGCTTTTTCAGGCCGCTCCGCCAGAAATTTGTCGTTGGCTGCTGCAATCAGCTGATTCTCAGCATTTATCGCGCTAAAGTTCGGTGTAAAGCCCCTCAGATGCCAGACATTAAATCCCCGAGGATCGTTTTTTTGTTGGTATAGCTGAAAATATTTATTGAGCAATTCCACCTGCTCGTAATAACGCTGACTCATCTGGCTGACATACTGAGAAAGATTATCCTCAGTAAGAATCTCAAATTCAGCAACAAAGGATTCTGTGTTTTCCTCATTTGCTTTCACTGATGGCATTAAAATAAGCATCGAAAACAAACTCAAAATCTGAATGAAAGTGACTCTGGATATAGATGTGCGAAAGAACTTACCTGAAGAAACTTTGAATGTCATGTCAACCACCATTGGAAACGTTGGTTGATTATCTGTGAGCATCATAGCGAAGTAAAGGAAGACAAACATGAAAAACAAAAAAGGCGGTGAGATATCTCAC
>NZ_DCSO01000042.1:15406-40949 GCF_002325665.1 Methylophaga sp. UBA1464 | reverse complement strand
GGCGGTGAGATATCTCACCGCCTTTTTGTAAACACCCAATAAATGTAAATATTGGTTTGCCTTAATATGGCGTCCCCAAGGGTGAGCGAAGTTTATCCCTCTATATCTATGGTTAGTTGTGTCCCATTTTGAACAATTGCGTAAGTGTTTTGATTAAACTACTCATTTCAATGCTTCAGTTCGTGCCTCTGCCAGGTTTTTTTCATAAATATCAGCGAACTCTTCAGATATTAAATTAATATCCTTTAAGTTCTTTGTTATTTTGCTTGCTCGTTTGATGTACGAATCAATGACCCAGGTACTATTAAGGTGTTTAACCAATTCAGTTGTAGTCACAATTATGTAGGAGTGTTCATCCTTGATTTCCATAAAGTGCGAAATTACAGGCATTGAAAAGTAATTTTCAGGGTTTTTTATATAAAATATTAGTTTTGAAATCTCATTTTCAGGATCAAAGAAACTATTTCCTAGTTGATTGCCTTGACAGTAATCATTGCAGGAAATTAAGCCGAAAACTGAATGAGCAAAATCAGTACTTAGAGAATTCTCAGGCTTCGGAATCAACACCTGGTGTATTAGTTTTTCATAGTAATCATAATGATATATTAAGTTATCTTCTATCTCTTTACGTATCTCTGTATTTTTTTGCAGCTTCAAAGAGTTGGTTTGATGTCTAATCGTGATAGCTAAAAAAACCAACGAGGCGCCTGTTAAAAGTGGCAATGTCATATTACCGAAGTAAGTGGCGAAATCAGCAAAATCTGTTGGATCTCCAATGGTCCAATTTTGAAAAAACCATAAAAATGCACCTATGACAAATAAAAAAACCAATAAGCATAAAGTAAGTGCAATATAAAGAGTGTGGTTCTGGTTTTTATCCATTATTTAAGTCCTTTTTGACAGATTTAAAATATTAAAACATTGAGTATCACACATCTTAG
The DNA here is from genome assembly GCF_002325665.1 of Methylophaga sp. UBA1464. Lineage (NCBI taxonomy): Bacteria > Pseudomonadati > Pseudomonadota > Gammaproteobacteria > Thiotrichales > Piscirickettsiaceae > Methylophaga > Methylophaga sp. UBA1464. The sequence goes on along the minus strand of NZ_DCSO01000042.1, from coordinate 40,008 downwards.
CTCACTGAAAATCCCACTTTATCGACGCTAAAACAGCGGTTAACCTTGTCATTTAACTACCCCCGCACCCCCAAACGAGTAAATTGGCGCGCAGCACCTTCGGCGACTGCGCTTAATTCGCTTCGCTCAAACCCTATAGAGGTATAACACTTCTGAATCGCGGATTGTGTGGATGGACTGGTTAAGTTGTTGATGTTTGAGACGTTTTTCTTTTCAGGTTTGTTGAAATCTACACCTTTTTGATATTTTTCTACGCACTTTAGCCATTTTCCTCCGCGCGCTCATTTTCGTTCAATAAGCCCTATATCTATCTATCTTGTTCTTTTTATTAAAAAAAGAGAGATATATAGAGTAAAGGCTGATCCGCAAGTCAGGAAGTATTCAAGCAGTGAAAATGAAATGAACCCCACAACTAAGATCGGCCCCCGCAGTTAAGTTGCGGATTTGTGCGGGGATTAATTTCTATATAAAACAGTTGGTTATGATATAATTGGTGCATATCCACGGGTCCGCAAGTTGCGCTGCCCCTGGTCACTTTTTTGGGGTGATACTTATGGATAATGCTGCCGTTATTAACGATTGGCTTAGATGGTTATCAATGTCTAAGGGGCGTGCAGATCAAACTATTAATAAATACCGTGGTTATCTTGTCGATTTTATTGCGGCACTTGATGGCCGTGATTTGTCATCGGTAACGCTGGAGCAGTTGGAGGATTACACTGGCCGGCAGCTTTTTGAACGGAAACTTTCCGTCAGATCTCGCACAGTGGTTGTTGCTGCAGTGCGTAATTTTTATGCCTGGGCCAAACGTGTAGGGCATATCTCATCAAACCCAGCTGATTCACTCGAATATCCAACCTTTGGGCGACGTCTTCCGAGACCAATATCGTTATCCGATGCTGAAAAGCTGTTAATGGCGCCTGACCTCGATTCATTCATTGGTATTCGTGATGCAGCGATGATGTCTTTATTGATTGGTTGTGGTATGCGTGTTTCTGGTTTGTGTAGCCTGAATCAATCCAGCCTCATTTGGGCGAAAGATCACAAAGGCCTGCAGCGATTATTCATTCGGACAATAGAGAAAGGTAAAAAGGAGCGGCTGATTCCCGCACCTGCAGAGTGCATGCTGCTAATTAGAGCCTACCTTGGCCACACCGAACTGGACTCTATTGACCGGCACCTTAGTGATGGTGACCAGGTGCTGTTTGTATCCACCAGGAATTACTTAGTTAAGAGGCATGAATACATTGGTGAGAAGCGGCGTATAGCAGCCCGAAGTGTTAACGATATGCTGGCCAAATATGCAGACAAAGCGGGCGTTGATCCGCGTGTGGCACATCCTCATGCATTCAGACATTTGTATGGTACGGAAGCGATAGAGAGTGATGTGAACATCCTTACTCTCAAGGCTTTGCTTGGCCATGAACGGGCAGACACCACCGAGATTTACACCAGACTTGCCATGCGTAAGCTGACTGAAGATGTTGACCGGGCTAATCCACTCGGCAAGATGCGCACACCAGTAACCGACCTGGTTAAACACCTGAATTCCTGATTTCCATGACGCATAGACAAACATCCCTATCTGGTCGTGCATGGTGCTTGGAAAAGTTATTGGCTGTGCCACGCCTATTTCATAAACCTAGTCTTAATGGATGCTGGCGAGTAGGTGCAGGGGTCTTCGGAAATCACCTTTCAAACGGCCTAAAGCTAATTGGTGCTGAGAAATAATTACTGCGTGTTATTCAATAAAGCGCAGTTATGAGGATGTATGACATGAACAAACAGGGGGTTAGCATGGCTCTGGATAAACAAAAGCGCAGTTGTATGAACGAAATGAAACAGAAAGATCAACCAAGTGATGGGGTGGGGGCTCGGAATGAAGGGGTCAGCCCTGCCCAGCAGGGAGGACGGTACCTAGATATCTGCACTGATTTTGAAGTTTCGGAAAAAAATTTTCGCGACCCACGCATTGACGATTTATCAAAAGTCGGCATCAATGGGAAATGGCGTGGTCTTGCTCAGCAACTCGGTTTTGATGTGTTTATAGTCGCTTGGAATCATCTAAGTATGCTCGCTGAAACCGGTGATGACGGTCATCGTGTATATGTTCCCCAATTTGAGGTTTTCATGCGGTTCCAGCGGAATCGTTACATCATGTCATTGCACAACGATGGGTATAAGCCTCGGCAAATTCACGATATTGTGGCCCGTGACCTTGGTGAGAATGTGCACACGTCCCATATATCGAGAATCATTAGGCAGAACACCGGTTAAAACGCCTTTTTCCCCCCTGTTTTGATTGTCATGCTGTGGTGTTATTGGCAGCATGGCAAAAAACCGTGACCCATTTTCACAGCTCAAAGAAGTGAATTTTTCCTGCTCAGATTGCAGACATAAATTCGCTGGCGAACCAGATCGCGTTTTAGACGCTCCAGGCCGCGGCCATCCTTACCAATATTTCGCTATCTGTCCTATTTGTGATGCTGAAGCTGCCCAGGCGAATTGGGAACAGGGCTTAATGGCGTCATATGGCAAACATACCGGCCCAAAAACACCGGAAGGCAAGTCTGCTGCAGCCGATAATATTGCAGGTCATCCAACAGCCGAAGAAACTATCCGAACTCGTTTTAATGCAATGAAACACGGCCTTAAGGCGCGTGTGGCCAAATATTTTCCAGCCAAACCTGGCAGTTATCCTCACTGCAATACTTGCGATATCGATTGGGATGAATGTGCTGCAAGTGTGGCTTGTATGCGGCGAACAGAGCTTTTTATGCGTCACCAGATAGCATTTGAGACACAGGATCCGGGTTTATTGACTGATATCCGGTCAGATTTGCAGGCAAGTATTCAGGCGATTATTGATGACATTATTCTGGCAATTACCAGTGAAGGTGTCGCACTCAGAAACCCAGCCTATTCATTCGATAAAGATGGTGGTTTCCATATCGCTGAATATGAAGATACGGATGGCAATCGTCGACTGATAGAGGAAGTCAGAGCTCATCCACTTCTAAAGGTCCTGTCCGAATTCATCAGCCGAAACGGTATGTCATTAACTGACATGGGTATGACGGTTAAAACTGCCGAAGCCGATCCACATAATATGGGGAACATATCCGGTGGTGATGAGAATAAAGCGTCACTGCTGGAATACCAAAAACAGCAAACCCGTCAACTGGAAGCACTTGCCGACATGATTAAAAACAGTCAGCGGCGAATAAATGAAGATCCTGTTGTGATCGAGTACGGAAACAATGGCTGAGCGAGTCAACGCCGCCAAACGTATTGAACTAACGCATGTCGCCGAGCGTGAAATAATGAGGTTCGCTGATGATCATGCTCTGTGGCATAAACACGTTCACAACGTCGAATTAGATGCTGCTCAAGTACTCAAATGTATCGAAATGGATCAGTATGCCAATACGATTGATTACTCCTGCAGGCGTACAGGTAAAACCGCTGTAAAAGAGCTTCACAACCTCAAATATATAGCCACTCATGCCGATCAGGAGTTGGGTATTGTTGCCCCTCGAGAAGCACAATCCATCATTAACCTGAATTATCACCTGGATGCCATCCGTCGTTCGCAAATCTTAGACAACTATCTGATGTTCAAGTCAGGTAGAAAGCAAATGTCCGATACCAAATTTCAACTTGCGAATCGTAGTGTTGCCCAAGCATACGGCATCATGGCGCAAATTGATGGTGCCGACATGACAGTCGGTAGTATTGAAGAGGTTGATGATTGTCCTGCAGACCGTCTGAATTCACGCTTTTTACTCACCATGGGTGCAACCCGTCGGTTAGGAGCCAGTAAAGATTCTGTGAATGAGCCCAAGATTCGTATTACTGGTGTTTTAAAGGGTGCAGATACGCTCAGTGATTTGATTGCAGCAGGGCATTATCACGTTTTGACGATCATTAATGCCTACCTTGGTATTGAAATGGGCATTCTCAACGAATCATTCATCATGCAGATGCGCTCTCAATTGGCGCCCGATGAATATCTTCGGCAGCTGCTCTGCAAAAATGTCACTGCTCGTAATTTGATATGGGAAAAGCATATTCGCCGGGCACTTACCGTGGGTTTGGCAGCCAATCTTCAACATGCCGAACCTTTACCTGGCATTAAGCGTAAAAAAAATGGTCTGCTGGCATTTGGTTACGATGCCGGTGGCCATGGTGAGGATCCACATTCATCCAAACACGCTTTGGTGGTGGTTGAGCAGATTGGCAATTTCGTCACATTTCCTTTCGTTAAAACATGGCCGGCCGGGGCTGATGATAATGTGGTGAAGCGTGATCTGATTGGTTTATGGCGTTACTTTGACCCGGATTATGCCATTGGCGATGCCTATGGTGTTGGCATGCTTACGCAATTGAATGATGAGCTGTATGGCGAAGGCCTTACGGATATCGACCGTCGTAGTATAGGTGACGGTGACAGTACTGCCAGCACCTGGTCACATTGGCCGTTTGCACCGCTGCGATTTGAAGGCATGACCAAACATGCCATGGCACAGCAGTTACGAAGCGTATTTCACAATAACCAGGCTGCTATTCCGTATTTCGATGATATGAATGTCCCGGCTGAGCTGCTTGATATGCAGGATTTTATCCGGCAGTTGCCCAATATCGTTCCAGTCAAAACCAAAACCAGTTATGCCAGTTATAAACGGGCCAACAGCAAACTTGGCGATGACCTTTTCGATGCTGCCATGGCCGGTGTTTGGGCGATCACTACCCGTGGTGCTACAGACGTGAAGACGGTCATCGCAACCCGAACTCAATCATATGATCAACTACTCGGCAACATGCCTCATGCCATAGTCATGAATTGATATGTCACTTATTCAAAGACTCAAAGACCACTTCAGCCGTCAAAATTCACCGGCTCAAGTCGACATCACACAATTACCTGGTGAAAACAAGCAAACCTCGGAAATCGGTACCAGGGCAACTCCAGAAAACAGCCTTAAATATGTTTATCGACAATTATGGGTGGATCCTGACCTTAGACAATCGATCATGGATATCCGTGAAATGGATCGTCGCGATGGCAGGGTCAAAAAGCTTCATAAGCGCATGGCCGCTACAGCAGTGAAAGGTGGCCTTAAACTCAAAACCGCTAGTAAAAACAAACGGATCATCAATGCCTGGAAGACATTTGAGCAACGAACACAGCTAAAAAATCACCAAAAGCTGCTCTCGGATGCACGAGGTCTTGCTATGGAAGGAAATTTACCGCTGCAGCTGGTACTGGATAAACAAGGGCGAGTATCTGGATTGATTCGGATGCCAGCTGAGACGGTTTTACCGTTGGTCCAGACTAATGGCCAATTCCATGATACACAAAAAGCTTACAATCAAATCGACCTAACCACCGGAACAGTGATTGCCACTTTTGCACTTTGGCAACTGCAACTTGCCAGACTTACTCCAGACAGCTTCGATGATAACGGTGCGCTTGGAAGGCCTTATCTCGACGCCAACCGTGAAGTTTGGCAAAAGCTGGTCATGACCGAAAAAGACCTGGTGATTCGTCGGCATCTTCGCGCACCTCTTCGATTAGCACATATCTTAAAGGGGGCTACTGAAGAAGAGCTCAATGATTACCAGGCAAAAGTCGAAGCTGAGCAAGGTCAAATAACAACTGATTATTATCTCAACAAAGAGGGCAGTGTTGCGCCGATTCAAGGTGATGCCAGCCTTGACCAAATCGCTGACGTAAATTATTTGCTCGATACCTTCTATGCAGGTTCACCTGCACCAAAAGGCCTGTTTGGTTATACCGGCGATCTGAGTCGTGACATTCTCGAAGATCTTAAGCGTGATTATTTTGATGAAATTGACTCGATGCAGGATGTTCAGGCCTCCGTTTATGAAAGCTCTTTCAAAATTGACCTGTTGCTGCAGGGGATTAACCCGCAAAGTTATGAATTCAGTGTGGTATTCAGTGAGCGTCGCACCGATACGCCAAATCAACGTGCCGATCTGGCACTCAAACATCAAGCTTTGGGTGTGCCGCGAGAATTAGTCTGGGATGTGGCTGGCATGAATTCCTCAGAAGTGTTGGCACAGATAAAAGCTGAGGCGGAGAGTGATGATCCTTATCCAGAGAGCGCAGCCAATCCTGATGGCCCTAACGTTAGGATTACACCTAATAACGCGCCCAAGGGTGAATCCGCCACGAGCATAAATAATGGCTGATAATCGCCGAACGCAGATAAAATCCAGCATAAAGAGAGCATCCACCGCCGTCAGAGCGGGTGCGAATCGACTGGACCGGCAGGCGTTAGATGAATTGACCGAGCTTTACCGCCGCTCTGCATATCAGATTGGTGAAATTGTTAATAGTTATGCAGATCGAGACGGAACGTTGAGGTTAGATGTCATGCGTGAGTTGTTGGGGCAAACTGAAGCTCAGATAGATCAACTCTCCGCAATGCGTAATCAGCTTCTCGATGAAAAAATGCTGGAAACTGCAGTACTGGCTACCACACCTTTTCAGCAAGTTGCCAGTGAGTTAAATAGCACTCTTACTCGTATTGCCAATGATGCCGTTGCCCAGGCAAAAAGATTCATGGATGCTGATGGCCTGCAGCTTTCAGATCGACTCTGGCGTCTTGATAATCATGCCAAGCGAGTCGTGGGTGATAATATTCAAACAGCCATTATTCAAGGCCATTCAGCAGCTCAGGCAGCACGTGAATTTCTCAGCCGCGGTGAAGGTGTTCCTTCTTCTGTTTCTCAAAATATACGAGCGGCCAATGCAAGTGCTGTTAGCCGTAAGGCATCTGCGGCACTCTTGACTGCAGAGGGCAACCCCTACAGTAATGCACTTCGGGTTTTCCGTACCGAAATTAATCGATCCCATATTGAGGCCTATCGTAATACAGCCGAATCTCACCCGGATGCGATAGGTACTAGGTTTTTACTTTCACCCAACCATCCAGAAGTAGATATCTGCGATATGCACGCACGGGCGAATCTGTATGGGCTTGGTCCAGGTGTTTACCCCTTCGGTAAAAGCCCACTGCCAGCCCATCCCAATACATTAAGTTATGAAGAAATTGTTTGGCGTGATGAAATAACGGTAGAGGATCGAGAAAATAAAGTTGAGCGATTGGATTGGCTAAAATCCCAAAGTGATAGCCGTCAGATACAGATTCTCGGTGTCCGCAAGGCCTGGATGCTTAAAGAGGGGTTTTTGCAACAAAATATGATTGCAACGCCCTGGTATGTGCTGAAGGCAAGGCTCGAAAAACAGGGCATCGATATTCCTAAAATTGGTGGAAACAGTACACCGGTGACATCGGTACGAAATTCATCAACTAGTTCTGGACCGTGGGTTGATAACGCTAGTCAGACTCCCTGGCATATAGCTTCATTTGCCCAAAAATCTGTAGTGCATAAAGCTATTGAGCGTCACGATGCCAATTTTGGCGGTGTAAATATTGTGAGAGGCGGGGCTTATTACGTTTCCGGCCGACAACAAATATCAATGTCTGAAACCTATACCACCGACCAACGACGGGCCCAGGGGACTTGGCGACATGAATACGGGCACTATTTGGATAATGAAATCGCTCGTAAGCAAGGTCTTCCAGTAAGATTTCGATCATCAATGGACGATTTTAGTGGTCCGATGCGTAGTGAAACTCGCTCTTTGACTAATTTGGCGGGTTTAGGTCGTGCCAGTACAAAACAGCGTGAAAGGTTTAATGACAATCGTGTTGCTATTGAAAATGTATCTGTCCGATTAGGGGATCTCACCGATCCACAATCTCGGCGTAATGAGATTGATCAAATGGCACGTAAGGTTGGTTTTACGCTAAATGAAATCGAAGATGCGATGGACAAGGATTTCATACTGCCACTAGGAACGGCTGAAGGTGATGTCCGCCTGGCGAGAATTATTACCGCAATCGAGCGACGCGATGTATATCAGTTAATGATAAATCTGATTCCCGATGACACCAATATAAGCGGATATCGTCGAAAGGTGCATGGTAAAGGGCTCGTGGGACATTTTTCCGATTTACTGGGTTCGGCATCAAAAAATAGGCTTGCTGGGTTTAGCGGTTGGGGACTTGGCGGGCACCAAAACTCCTACTACAAACAATTTAAAGAGAATCAATACACCGAAGTTTTTGCAAACTTCACTACGCTGATTGGGGGGCAAGAACCTTTTTGGGCTAAACTAATGGACAGGCTTATGCCTGCTACTACACAGCGTTACCGGGAGATCGTCAGCAATGAGTAATGAAAAGCAACAAGCTAAGTTGGATGACGTATTAGACCGGTTTTACGATAAGTTTGGTTTTTATCCGTTCTTTTCTGGGTTTGAAGAAACACTGATGGTTGAAGACCGTTTTATTAATAAGCTGGAAAATGCCATCCAAACTAATGACCCTGAAATCGATATCAGTGATTATTTTCCTGATGGAGAAAACCTTTAATGCAAGCAATCAGTAATTTACCCAAAAAGCAGGATCGTNNTAGTTAAAAGTCGCGTGTTAAAAGTGTTGGCTGATAGTATTCGAGCTAAATGTCAATGTAAAAACTGGGTAGAATTGCCTTTTATTTATCGTATATAGCTACATGCTATGATTATTACCGCCTAACTTATTACAGTCGGGATGAGAGAAATCTGAACGAAATTGGTAAAAAATGAGAACAAATTGCAGAATTCTTGTATTATCTTTTGTAACCATAATGGTTAGGTGTTAATGTGTCTGAACCCTTTTATGACTTAGAAACAGTACGACAACTAGCAAGCCAAGGGCATATTCAGTATGCCGGTAGAAGGGTTCAGCTGGATATTCAGAATTTAAATTATGAATTAAATGATGTTCTAAATTGTCTATGTAGCTTATTAGTTAACGATTTTTGTCATACGGTGAATTATGATGGGGAAAGACAAGATGTTTACAAAACACGCTACCAACTAGCAGGTAGTAATCAGCATGAAGACGAGCTTTACATAAAGCTTTTAATACAAAACAATCAAATTTGTATACAGCTTTGTTCGTTTCATTTGCAGAGAAAGTAAACAATTAAGGAGAAAAAGATGAGCATTCAATGTGTCCGTTGCAATCAGGGCAGTGTGGATGTTTTAACTGATACTGCGACGGTAAATTATAAAGATAAAACTTTGTCATACTCCATGCGTTACAGCTTATGCGCTAACTGTGGATATGAATTTATTAGTACAGATCAAATAAAGCAAAATGATCAAGCGTTCAAAAAAGCTAAATGTGAAAGTGACGGGCTTCTTACTCCGCAGGAAATACGTAATGCAAGAGATGCTTTGGGGATAAACCAAGATTTGGCTGCAAGTATTTTTGGTGGTGGTAAAAATGCTTTTTCAAAGTATGAGCGTGGTGAGGTGACTCAAAGTCAAGCCATGGATACCTTGATAAGACTTTGCCTTAAATATAATGGTCTTTTTAGAGAAGTTGCGACTATGAGATCTGTAGTAGATGACTTAACAATTATAAATAAAAGACCTTATATAACAGTTATAGAGGGACAAGGTTTGCCTAGGTCTAAAGTACGGATTAATTCTGAATCTGTGCAGGTGAATTATAAACCTAAAGGTCATCTTCGGACACTTGTGCCACAGACTAAATATCAAAAGGCTTCATAATGAATCAGGAGCTTATTCAAGAAGCTATTAAATGTGTCGAACTTATTGATATTAGGTTTAATGCAGGCTCTCTGGTTAGGGATGATGATTTTGACGATAAGTCGAATGCTGAAGATATTTCTCAGCAGACGCGATTTAGTGTTTCAGCTCAAGTAATGGAGTCAAGCGAACCTTCTGTTAAGGTTGATCTTGCTCGGGTAAAAGTTGAGTTTGGAGCCCGATATATTTCCGACGAATCAGAAACTGTCATGGCCGAGGTGATTGCTGAATTTATCGCGGTTTATGAAGTTGAAAAAGGTTTAAGAGATGAGGCTGTTCAAGAATTTTTTAAATTTAACGTTGTTCATAACGTTTGGCCTTTTTGGCGGGAGCATCTACTCCGTTTGACCAGCTCTGCTTGTTTGCCTAGATTTGTTGCCCCACTATATAAACAGCTGTCAAATCCTAAACCCGAAAGTTGATAGGATTTTTCATTCATCACCAATGAAGGGTTGTAACATGATGGGGCTAATTTTTTAACTAGGCGTGTAAGCCTAATTCCCCCCTGTTTTGCTTGACCCAATATTAGAAACTGCATACCGCTAGAAGGTATAACGCCCTGAAGCGAAAAGCCTGGCAGACCGAGCCCCTCGGTTTGTCAGGCTTTTTTTATGGACGATAGGTATGCAGAAACCACGCATTTTTAGATTAAGCGATAACGAACCACGCAAGATTCGTTTTATTTCCGATCGGGTGGATGCCCGGTTCCTTGCAGAGGATAAAACCTCGACGGTTGTCACTGTTACCCGTACTGGCAATTTTTTTGATCCACGCTATGGCAACTTTGATATCACCAAAGAAATGCTGCTCAGCATGGTTAGTAACTTCGCTGCTGGTGTTTTTGGCCAGGATATCGTGCTGGACGTTGGACACATGCCGCACCTAGGTGCTGCTGGCTTTTTCAAACGGCTTTTTTTGGATGGAAACAAGCTACGTGGTGAGGTCGAGCTGACCGAATACGGCATCGAAGCTATCAGAAAAAAAGGGCACGTTTACGTTTCTGCAGAGTTCGATGAAAACTTTATCGACAATGAACATCGCAAAGCACATGGCCCGACCCTACTGGGGGCAGGCTTAACCCCGAGACCCGTCATTAAGCACCTTGATCGTGTGCAATTATCCGAAGAGGCGCTGGATGGCGCACCGATGACGCTGGTATCAGACCGTATCTCCCGATTATTGAATGAGGATCTGAACATGAACAAAATTTTAAAAGCATTATTGGCGTCATTGGCCGCATTGAAGTTATCAGAAGACGTACAAAAACAACTTTCTGAAGCCTTTCAAACAGCCGCTAAACCGCTGGGTGATGATGAAGTGGCACTTAAAGCGCTTCAGGAATCATTTGAAGCTACTGGCAAGCAGTTGGCTGAGCAAATTGGCGATAGAGTTGTCACGCTTAGCATTCAAATGCCGACCCCTGCCACACCTGTCGTGACCCCAGACCCAGCTAATCCAGCGGCCAAAACATTATCTGAAGATGATGTTAAACGCATCTTGTCAGATGCTGCCAAAACTCAGCAGGAAGCTGATTCAGCTACTGCCAAAAAACTGAGTGATAACCAGGCATTGTTTGATAAAAAGCTGGCAGAAAACGAATCATATAAAGCTTTATCTGAACCAGCACAGAAAAAACTCAGCAGTGCTCGCGAATTGATCAATGCTGAAATGTCGGCTGATCAAATTACACGACTTGCTGAAAACCAATGGAGCTTGGCCGCCGATATGGCCGTTAGCACACAATTGGCCAGCATGGGTTATCAAGTCGCTGGCAATGCTCACATCACTGTCGATGACAGCAACAGTGTAAAAGCCCTGCAGGAAACGGTTGATCAACGTTTGGGTATTTCCACCAAATCTAAAGTAAAACGCTTCAGTAATACCGGTGGTGAGCTGCAGACCGAAAACAAAACGTTAGCCGAGAAAGCACTGGCACAATATGATCACGAACACGCGGCACAGCTGCGTGAAGAACACAAAATGCTGGCGGGCGGTGCAGGTAGCGTTTCAGACGTTAAAGTACCGGCCATTTTTGAACGTACTGTTATCCGTGAGGCGCTATATAACCTCGTTGGTTTACAGTTTGTTGATGCCGGCACATTGCCATTTGCCGCTTCAGCCATGATTCCGTACAGCTATCGTGATGATTCGGCTGCAGGTCGTGGTGATACCCGTCGTTATGAAGGACAAGGCATTCGTCGAGGTGGCATTATTCAAACGTCTGATAATGCGTATCCCATCCCACAAAAAATTGCTTTTGAAGTTTCTGATGAACTGCGTTACCTGACTGGTAGCGGCATCCTGAACTATGAAGCGGTTATGGAAAACGTCAATAACGCCGCCCGGATCGTTGGTGAAGATACTGAGCAGCTGATCTTTAATGAGATTCTGCAAAGCTCGGATGAGTTTGGCGCGATTCCCATCAATCAGGAAGTTATCGACACTGATGTTGATGGCACTAATAACGTGTTTGTGCTGGCACATTTCCCCGTCGTACGTCCGCGCCAAATCTTTGATCTGAAGGGCGCGCAAGTCGGCAATACCACTAACCCAGTAGTTATTGAATACAACTCTGGATCAGGCTTTACCGCAATCAGTGAATTCGACGGTACCGGTGAACAAGATGCCGGCACTTACTACTCGCTGGACTTCAACATGGGCGAATTGATGTTGGTCGACCAGGCTGGTGCAATCGTCACCCCGGCCGATGCGCACACTATTCGCGCCAGCTACAGCCGTGCAACCAACAGCTTTGCCTTTGATACTGATATGGGTAGTGCTGAGGCTGATGTGCATTGGGATGGTTTCTTATATCGCTACGGCTTACGTAAATCTGAAATTGAAGACAATCGTTTCCACCAGGCGAACTTTGGTCTCATGTCAGGTACCACTATGAATAGCGTCGAACGGGCTAAACAGTTTGGCGCCAACAATGCTCGGAATGGTACGGATTTAAGTGCCAACGGTAATCTGGGCCGCGTTAAAGATGTGCCTAACTACAAAACCTCGGCCCCTGGCCTACATATGGGCGACCAGCGTGTGGTCATTGGTGAGCGTGGGGTTACCCGCATGCGCATGATGAAACCTTGGGCTATGGGTGAGCTGGAAAATCAACGTGATGAAAATGGCCGCTTCACAGGCAAAAAAGAAGCCTACGGCGACCAATTCATTGTGTTGCATACCCCAACGCCGCTCAAACGAGCTTATAGCTCGTTGGTATTGTTCAGTAATACCGCGCGTGTTGCACGGGAAGCAGGCTAGATAAACCCGTCCCGCCCTGATGGCAGGGCGGGACACTTCTATTGAGGTGAGCCATGCAAGATTTAATTCCCATTGAAAATACCGGTAAGTTTCCCAAGCCTGTCGCCGGCCGAATGATTCCACCAGGTGAAGTACGCTATTTTCATGCGCGTGATTTACCGGCGCATTTAAAACCAGGTGCTAAACCAGCTGAAAAACCAATTGAAGTCGATCCAAATGCGGCCATTAAAACGCTGCTGACTGGTTCGGTTAAAGAAGTTACCGCCAAATTACATTTGCTGAGTAATGCAGATTTGGAACAAGTGCAGATCATTGAAGGCATGCAGCAAAACCGCTCAACGTTGCTGAAAGCAGCAAATGAAGAGCTGTTGCGTCGTGCCGAAATTATGAGTGATCCCGATCTATCAGGTTTTGAAAAATATCAAAAACTACACAAGATCAATGGTTCGAAAGTAACTACTGTCGACCAGTACATCTTAAATAACATTATTGATGTTCCCTTAATGCATGTGGCTAATGGTGAGCCAAGTGTTGGCTAGTTTAACCAGGCTAACCCCCGAAGCCCTGATCACCATCATGGAAGGTATGGGCTATCCGGTTTATCAGGGCGATTACAACTTGAATCTGGTCGGTGTACGTGCTGCCGACCACGATTCAAATCGTTTTAATGATGCGTTACTGATTTTGTATATGGTTGCCGGCCGCTGGCATTTGCATTTTTTCAGCTTTACCACCGACCCAGGCGAGCATTACCGAGAAAACCCGATTAATACATTGGGTACCGCCGTGCTGGTACCTGGTCATTATCCTGGATGCTGGCGTATAGGCACTCACCAGGGTAAATACAAAGCGTTAGTGCAGTGCAAAGAAATGACTGTCTATCGCGACAGCAACCAAGATAAAACACTGGATACCGAAAACGTACCAACCGACACCGGATTATTTGGTATCAACTTGCACCGAGCGAATGAAAACATGCCGTCATCAATAGTCGGCAAGTGGTCTGCTGGATGCCAGGTTATTCCATCGCCACTTGATTTTGACTTGCTGATGGCGCTGGCCGCTGTCTCGGTAAATCAGTATGGCGCGTATTTCAGCTATTCACTGCTAACGGAGGCACAACTATGTTTAACCTCGTAGCAGGCAGTTTGTTGGATATCGGCGGCAAGCTGATCGACAAACTCATTCCAGATCCAGAAGCCAAGGCCAAAGCCCAGCAGGAGCTGCTGGCCATGCAACAACGTGGCGAAATGGCCGAGCTGGAAACCCGTATGGCGGCCATTATGGCTGAGGCCAATTCAGCAGATCCATGGACCAGCCGTGCACGGCCGTCATTTTTGTATGTGTTTTATTTCATCTTGATTTCGTTGGTAATTATTGCACCGTTTGTGGGGGTGTTTTTCCCTGTGGAGATGCAACAGTTTTATGAAAATGTCAGCGCGGGATTTAAAGCTATTCCAGAAGAGCTTTGGTGGACCTTCACAACAGGGTTTGTAGGGTATGGCGGTATGCGAACTTATGAAAAAGCAAAGGGAGTGGCTAAGTGAGTGAAGATCTTAACCGGATTCGGCAAGAGATGAGCGACCAATTCAAGGCTATCCGCAGTGATATTAAAGAGATATCGACAGCACTGGTCGAACTGGTGCGTCTGGATGGAAAATTTAACTCAATCAGTGAACTGGTTAACAGAGTGGCCATAGAAACTGATGATCTTGAAAAACGGGTAAGAAGCCTAGAAAACAATGCCGGTGTGAACAACACCAGAATTGGGAATTCCGAACGCCTCGTATGGGTATTGGTAACCGCCACTTTAGGATTGGGTTTTGCAGCTCTAAAGGCGGGCTTAATTTGAACGGCTTAACGCTCACTGCATTACTGACCAGCCATAAGGCAGGATTAGGCGCGTCTGCGAAGAAGTTTGCAGCGGCCGACGATGCTGATTTGAAACGGCATTTTGATAAGGCCTTGCCGGGGTTTTCCAAAATTCGCCGGCGCACCTTGGTTGCTCATTTGAGTCTGCAAGCGGGTGTTGCAAACTATCCAGCGCCAAACGACATGTTGGCACCAACCATCAGTCGATGGGGTGTGCAAAAACTACAACCCTGGCAGCCGGGATACGGACCGCTGCCAAAAATAGGGCAGTTTGAACTGGATGGGCAGCAGATGATCAATCTGCATCCAGCCCCCACTATCGAACAAATCAGCTGCTTTGGCACTGAATATCCATTGTTTTATCTAGCATTGCATCGCCTTAGTGACGAAGAGGCTGAGAGCACTATACGTCCAGCGGATCAAGATTTGTTTTTGCTGTTGGCACTTATTGAAGCCATGACAGAATTGGTGGCTTCAGGTGTTACTGAACCCGTATCACTTCAGCGAAGCATGGGTGCAGTGAATTCAAACATGACTCCAAGCGCTGCCCTGACTGCATTGAACAGTCAACTGGAGCGGATGCGATGAGCAGCTTTACGATTGAGGTTCAAGCCAGAGCCGCCGCCCAGGCACTTATGAAAGCGGCCAGCATCGCGCCTCAACGGATCGATCAGGCCGTGCAAAGGGCTGCGATTGAGACCAGCGACAAGATCCGCACCGACAGCGAATTTCCAACGGCATTTGGACAGTTACGGAATAGTTTTTATCCAGAAAAACTGGAAGAAATGCAATGGCTGATTGCGCCTCACACGGACTATGCTGAATACGTTCATGAAGGCACACGTGGCGGCGGTTTTGCACCATTCATGGATTTATTGGCCTGGGTTAAGCGAAAAGGTATTCAGCCACGTAACCCAAACTGGTCAATAGAAGATCTGACCTTTGCGATTCAACGCAAGATTTTGCAGCGTGGCACACCAAAACAACCTTTTGTGCAAAAGATTGCAGACAGCGGCTTCCCTCAAAATCGGTTAAATGCGTTGGTCTCAACTGCCGCCGGGAAAATTTTGGCTGAGGCGGGCTTATGAACTGGTTTTTAGTTATGACTGCCATGCTCGCAGCGTTAAAAACTGATGAAAATCTTTCTGGCATAGGTATTCGGGCAGGTGCATTGGTACCGGTACCGACCGAACCAGAAGTTCGACTTATTCGTGGCCCATCCCAACCCAAAACCAATGAACCTGGCTCAGTTAATGAGCTGACGATCTGGGTTGAGTGTTGGGAAGTGGATGATGAAGCGGTCGATCCAATGATTGGTTATCAAAAACTTGCCGATCTGGAAGGCCGTGTTATCACAGCCATTAATCGTTTTGGTGCCGGTGATCAGCGAATTGACGGCAAGAAGATCCGTGTCCGGCCGGGGCGGGCCGAACCAGATGGCGATATCTTCCGCCCCATGGTCGGCAGCCGCACGGCTGTTGTTATTTCCTGGCAATAAAGAGGCATTTTCATGGCTACAAAAACCACTACAAAACCTGAAAAGGTAGAAGTCACCTTGGTGAAACACCACAAGCATGCCGGTGAAGACAAAGAACCGGGCGATAAAATCAAGGTTACATCCCGGCAAGTTTCATGGCTTCAAAAACGCGGAATCATTGATAAATCGGCTGCTTAATCAACAGCGGAAACATTGTTTAATTTAAATAGGAGTCAGCATCATGGCAGGGTTAATCGCAGAGGGCACTTTGTACCTCAATCGAAAAGTTAACGGGGTTGCACAGGGCATTGTGAGAGTCCCTGGTGTGACACGCTTTAGTATTCAACCAGCATCTGAACGGCTGGAAAACCGCTCAAAAGATAAAGGTAAATATGGACAGGTTACCGATACGGTCGTCTTACCACAGCCTACGGTGCTGGGTATCTCAATCGGTGAAGTTGATGGTGAGTCGCTGGCTATTGCACTGATGGGTGACTTGGAAACTATCGATGTCACGGCAGGAAGCGTCACGGATGAAGAAGTCACCACTAAAGGTGATCGGTTTGTGAAGTTGGATCATAAAAACATTACAGCCGAAAGTGTAGTGGTCACCGGCGCGGATGAAGTAACGGTGTTTGAAGAAGGCACAGACTACGAAATCAACTATTCACTGGGCCTGATTTTGGCGCTTAGTAGTGGTGCTATTACTGAAGGTGAGGTGGTCACTCTGGATTATGACCACGGACCTATTGCCGGGAGCCGAATCAATGGTTCAACACGGCCAGAAGTGCGTGGTGAATTCATCTTGGATGGACGTAACCTTGCCGATGGTAAAGAGCTTTCAATTACCGTTGATGAGGCAGTAGTGGCAGCTGAATCTGAAGTTGATTTCATGTCCGATGAATTTGTTCTGCTGGAGATGAGCGGCACGATGAATACGTTACAGGGTAAAAATGCGCCTTATACCGTGGATTATGGCTTAACAACTAGTTAATGGTATTCCTGCCAAGGATGGCGGGATTTTTTATGAGTTTAATCGTATCAGTCATCGCTGAAAATAATGGCCATAAAGTAATGATTCCGTGTATCTGTCGGGATTTGGATGACTTTTATGAGGGGTATTTTTTAGAGTTTGAAAACTCTGCTCCTGTTCGCCAGGGGCGATATTCCATGCCTGACGATCTCCAGACAGGCTATGCCGGTTATAAAAAGAAACACCAATTAAAACTCAAGGTAATGCTGTTTGAACGTCGCCAAAATTCATCTTTATGAGGTTATGTATGCAAACGTTATTAATACTATTGGCAACACCTTTTTTAGTTTGGGGGGCAGAGTTTCCAGATATGGGTCATCTCACGTGGGATGACCCTGTTTGGTACTCAGAAGATGGCCGTAAATGGCATCAGGCGAACTTCGTTCATTACTCAGTCACTACATCATGTCGTCAAGTTGAATCTGAGAATACGGAATTAATCCAACCAAGCATTTGTGATCAACAAAATCGCTCGGTTGGGTTGATCTGGTATGACAAACCTGATCACCCGGATAACCTTGTAATCAACTACATCCAACCAAATGATCCTACGCTTGAAGATCCTCCGGATAAACCCACTAAAGCTGAACTTTATGGATTATTAACCAGGCTGGAAAATTTGCTTAAAACGCAAGATCCAAGGTCAACCTTTAGCACTGCAGAGGGAATGATGAAAGATCGAGAGCTGCTATTGCAGCGAATTGAAGTGCTGCGTGAAATTTTAAAACAATGGGATGGCGCTATTTAAACCTGATTCACCCCTGATTTGCTTGTGTAAAACCAGAATACTGATGCCTGATCGATAAAAGGCATCGCACCACTAAAAGCCACGGTTCCTCTCTCAGCCGTGGCTTTTTTTTTGGACTGCACATGGCAAATAAAGTAGTTGAAATCTTACTCAGAGCACGCGATGCAGCCAGTGGCGTAATGGCCAAGGTTGGCAATGCCGTGCGCAATTTTGGCGATCGAAGCCGTGAAGCCAAAGCGCCCGTAGAAGACCTTGGCGATACAGCTGAAGCAACAGGTCGCCAATCAGAAACACTTTCCGGTGCCTTATCAGGCCTTACCAAGCGACTCATTGCATTTATTGCGGCGGGTTTTGGCCTGGCGAAACTTAAACAAGGTTTAACGTCAGTACTAACAACCGGTTCTCGGTTTGAATCTCTTAATACTCAATTAGAAGCATTAACCGGTAGCTCAGAAGCCGCTGATGAAGCACTTGAGTGGATTAAAGAATTCACTAAAAACACCCCTGCTCAACTGGATGATGTGGCTAATGCTTTCACCCGCTTGAAAGCCTTTGGCCTTGATCCGATGGATGGGACGCTGCAGGCGCTTGTTGATCAGAACGAGAAGCTTGGCGGGGGGCAGGAACGACTCAACGGCATCATTATCGCTGTTGGCCAAGCCTGGGCAAAACAAAAACTGCAAGCGGAAGAAACCTTGCAGCTTGTTGAGCGCGGCGTTCCTGTATATGACCTTTTGAGTAAAGCATTAGGCATTACTTCTGATCAAATAGAAGACATGAGCCGAAATGGTGAACTTGGCCGTGATGCAATTCGAGCATTAATAAATGAAATTGGAAGTTCATCGTTGGGAGCTGCTTCCAAACAGATGGAAGATACCCGTGGTTTAGTCTCAAACTTAAAAGATGAATTCGTAGCATTCCTCAATGAAATATCCGAGCAAGGTGCATTGGAATATTTCAAAAACGAATTACGAGATCTACGTGATCAGATAAAAGAAATGGCCCAGGATGGGCGTCTTCAACAATATGCAAAAGATATATCCGATCGTATTGTCCAAGCTGGTCAGGCGGTTAAACAATTCGTATCCCTCACCGTTAGTCTGAGCTCTGAGTTAATAGCTTTAGGCAAAGTTTTTATTGCGCTTAAGTTTGGCGCTATGATTCAAAACTTTTATGGCATGGCCACAGCTGCAACAGCTGCAGCTGCATCAACAAAAGCACTCACAGCTGCATTAGTGCGAACCGGTTGGGGTGCAATTGCCGTTGGAATTGGCTATGTTGCGGGAAAGGTTTGGGATCTGCACGAAGCCAACTCGGCATTATCTGTAAGGCAGGCTGAAGTAACCAAATATCAGGCTGAAACAGCCAAAATTTATGAAGAGCTTTCTGAAAAGCTAGGTGTAACGGTCAAAACATCACATGATTTACGCCAGGCCGTTGAAGATGGTTTGATCGTTTGGGATGAACAAAACAGAACTTTTGAGCGTGCTACCGAAGCCGTCGATGAATTGGCTGAAGCGGAACGTGAATATCAGTCTGAATTAGAAGGCATTGATGCCGATATCGACGCTCAAGCTCAAGCCTTATTAGCCAACGCTCAAGCGGCTAAAGAAGCTGCCACTCAGCTCGATAGTATGGCTAACAGTACGGATGGGTTATCAAAATCACTGGAGGGATTATCAGCTAATTCACTTAATGATCTTGTATCTGGATTTGATAAAGCTGTTGAAGATGGTTATATCGAACCGCTCAAAGCAGTGGATATGGAAAGTGCACTATTAGGAGAAGTGTTCAGAAGGTTAAATGTTGATACCGAAATATTCCGCAGTGGACTTAGTCAAGCTGGGGCCGACGCGATCCAATTGTTTGATACGTTATCCTCTCGATCAGCGACCACTTCTGAAGAGCTCCGCGCCTCATTCGTCTCTGCTTTAAATGCCATTGAAACAACAAAAGGTGTAACCGAGCTTAAAAACAGAATTACTGAATTAGGGAAAGAAGGACGTCTTTCCTCAGCGGATCTGAAAAACTCATTTGCAGATATCGAGATAGCGGCGGAATCACTCGATAAACGATTACAGGCAGCCAAAGCATTAATTAGTGACTTTGGTGGCGACATTAATACCTCTTCAACCATTTCTCAGCTTCAGGATGTTGGCAATGCTGCAGCATTAGCCTGGCAGGAGGGAAAACTCAGTGCTGAAGAGTACTTGCAGGTCATGTCTGAAGTCGACCGCAAGAAAAAAGAACTGATTGATACCACCAAAAAACAAGCTGAAGCCGAGCGAGAAGCTGCCGCTGCGTCTGAAGAAAAGGGCGATGCTGAATCAAAAAATGCTGTCCGGGTGGTTGCTGTAAGGCAAGAACTCGCAGGGGCGGCAAAAGAAGAAGCCGAAGCATTGCAGCTTGCCAGGGATGAGGTTAATAAATCTGACCTGGCCTATGGCTATGGAATGTCTCACCTGGTTAAGTATTTCAAAGCGGTAGAGTCAACCGCCAAGGAATATTTAAACGCTAACAGAGAGGCACAAGGGCTGGCGAAAGCGGTTACCCAAGTGACCACTGATGTAAATACATCCGAGCAATCACTTCAGTCATACAAAACACAACTTGAAGATGCCATTCAGAATGGTGATCGTCTTAACAATCAATCACTGAGCCAACTCCAATCAGCCTTGTCCGAAGTTAAAAGCCGTATTGAATCTATCAATAACGAAACACGATCTGCCCGAAGTGAACTGGCTGGGTTAGAGGGTGAATTAGCCAGCCTGCAAGGCGATCAGCAAAAACAACAGCAGCTGCAATATGAGCAACGTCGCCTTGATATTTTAGACAAAATAAATACTGCAGAGGCTGAGGGTAATCGAGAAGCTGTAGCAAACTATCAAAAATCGTTAGATTTACTCAGCCGGATTAACTCAGTTAAGCAGCAAAATATTCGTAAAACTGAGCAAGAAACACAGGCTCAAAGTGAACAGCCCGGCTCTGCATCCTCGCCATCAGCACAATCAACAACCAATACTCAAGCTAGTGCACCGGCCCGTGTTGTTAATTTGCAATTTACGGGACCTGATGGACAGACAGCGACTGTTATTGCTCCCGAATCAGAAGCCGAAAACGTCATCGATATTTTGCGTACCAGTGGAGCTCGTACCAGATGAGTATTTTTCTTAATGCGATCGAGCTGCCATCTGATCTGTTGTGGGTTGATGAATATGATTGGTCTCCCGTCGAACAAACCATCAATAAGTCTTTAACTGGTGCATTGATCATTCAAGAGGCAGCACAGCTAAAAGGTCGGCCCATAACCCTCGTTGGTGGAAACGATTATGCATGGGTTACTAAGGCGACCTTGGAATCGTTGCGACTGCTATCCCAAACAGCAGCTGAAAACCTGACGCTGAATTATCACGGAACGGATTACAACGTTCGGTTTATGCGTGATAGCAGCCCAGTGCAAGGTCGACAAGTCGCCGATTTTGCCAATCCTCAATCAGATGACCGGTATAGCGTAACTATACGGCTAATAGAAGTTTAGGAGCATTTATGCCCATTCAGTCTCAAGATATTAAGATTTTCGAATCCGACACCATGGCCGACGTAGAGGAAGGCGGTGGTGGAATGACAGGGAATGTCATCATCGATGGCGAATCAAACAATATTTTTGAAGATATCAGCACTTTGGACCGGGTTTATGGTGCTGTGCATATGCGTAAAGTCTTTCCCGGTGTGTTTACACAAACACAGGATAAATATTTTGGTGCCCATGTCATCATCAGCAAATTGCCTGGTGATCAAAAAATTGGTGTCAACCTATTTAATACCCAGGATTGGTTTGATCGCCGTCCCGTCGCCCAGAGCAGGGTGGAAAACTATCGTGCGAAAGGCGCGGATTACATCGGGTTTTTATGGGCTACGCAATACAAAGACAGCAAGGTCATCACGATTTTTCAGTCTGAAACGTCCCCTATACCAGGCATTGGGGAAGTGCTCTATTTAACCCAAAGCAATGACACCCAGAATCAATTCATCAAAATCGTGAGATTGGACGAAGAGGTTCAAACCTTTACGGATCAACAAGGGGTATTCAGAAGACGGATATTAACGATTGAAATATCCCAGCCGTTAAGTTTTGATTTCGTAGGTGCTCAAGTCACACGATATGACACGATTACGCCAACGGCCACCATCAAACAAACGATTGTTGCCAATGCTGCAAAGTATTTTTCAGCACGTCCGCTCGCTATTGATGCAGAAGTGGGTGACTTAAGCCTTCGAGTAGACAGTGTTTATTCGCAGGTCATACCCAGCTCAACACAAGAGTTGGCTATCACTGATGCGGATCCGAATGGGTATACCGCTACTCTGACGCCTTCGGCCAGTGCAAATGTTTCTTTTACAACCAGCTCGGTCTTTCAAGCAAATAGCGTTATTTATTTGGGTAATCCCTGCACACCAGGCTCGCTCTCTATCACTATTTCTGGTGGCACAATTACCGATGATAGTGGTCAGTTACGAATTGGCGCCAACACAATAGGGGTGATTAATTATGCGGATGGTACCTTAACGTTTGCGGCAAGCTCTCCTACCTATAGTGGAACGAAAACAATCAGCTTTTTACCGGCCGCATCACCGGTAAAAATTGCAGATACAGCCATGTTGGCGGTTACTGAAGATAACCGCGGGCTGGTCTGGACACATACCATCACACCGGCACCTAAACCCGGTTCAATACAGGTCAGTTATCGTGCCCTGGGAAACTGGTACACCCTATATGACAACGGTGGTGGTGGACTCGCTGGACAGGAAGCGGGGATCGGTTCAGGCAACGTTAATTATGCCACCGGAACACTCTCGGTCACATTTGCTGCATTACCCGATGCTAATAGCGAAATCATTATTACCTGGGGACGTGATGCCAGATATTTCAATCGGTCAGATATCGCACCCGATCCCTTTGCAATTAAACACCAATTGCAGCATCAAGGCGTAGCACCCGGCACGCTTACCATTGAATGGAGTGACGGTACCAACAGAACAATTACCGCAGCAAGCGATGGATCATTAAGTGGTTATGGCAGTGGTTATATAAACCATGCCACCGGTGAATTGGAGTTTTGGCCCAATACCTTGCCATTGGGCGGAACGGATTTTGAAATCAATTATCAATACGGCGATGCTTTTTCACAGACATTTAATGCACCGTTAAAAAATCCATCTGATGAACTGGTATTAGATCTCGACGTAGCCGATTTGGTACCTAACTCCATTGAGGTGTCATGGAATGTCACCGGTGATATTGAAGAAGTAAGCAGCACCATTGGCCTGTTACAGCAAAATGTGACCGGCAACCAAATTAAGCAGGATAACGGTTCAGGTGCTTTGCAAGGAATTGCGGGTTCAGTAGTGGATTATGCTGATGGCATCATCACATTTAAGCCTGATGTCACCATTGGTCTACCGATACCGGTTTATCAGAATGTGGTGGTTGGGGAAGAATACTATCAGATACCGCCATCCACTATTTGGACGGCTAGATTACTTTATGAGTCAAAGCTTAGCCACATTGTTAATGATAATCGGCCTGTGTATTTCCCTCAGGATGGCAGTGGAAGCGTCACCGTCAGATACCGACTGACAGACTCGCCACAAGCTGAGACGGAAACTATTACGTTAAGTGCAATTGAATTGGACTTGAGTAATGGCTATGCCGAAGCAATCGTTCCTGGCAGTGTTCGATTCAGATTTGGTGGTGATACCTATATCGATCGAAACGGGCAGCTGTATGCCAACATCAGCCCGGTTACGGGTGCAGGCACTTATGCCGGTACCATCGATTACTCAACCGGTAATATTGTTCTGAACTCATGGGCCACCGGATCCGTAAACGATATTGATTTACTTTCACTGACTACTCAGGTTGGTAAAGAACCCGTTGCTTCGATGGTGTTTCGTATACCAAGTGCTCCAGTTAGACCCCAGAGCTTCCAATTACGAGCCGTCCCCATTGATGGTGGCGGGCAAATCACAGCCACTGCAGATGAAACGGGTTACATTAATGGCACGGGTATGGTGGGTCGAATTACCTATGAAACCGGTGTTGTGTTTCTTCGGTTTGGTGAATGGGTGGTTGCTGCAGGTAATGAGGGTGAGGAATGGTTCGATCCATCTGCAGTAGATGAAGATGGGATGATTTTCCGGCCCAGCCATGTTTATGCTGACACTATCTTTTTCAACGCAGTAAGCCAAACATTCTTACCTCTCGATGCAACTATCCTAGGCCTCAATCCGGTCAGGCTGCCACAAGACGGACGCATTCCTGTTTATGCGCCTGGTGATGTAGTCGTAATACTGAATGATCAGACTACTGTTGGTACATTCACTAATGGACAACAAACCGATTTAGGGCGCATCAGAATTGCCAAACTCTCAATCCGAGACAGTGCTAATCAAGAGCTGGAAGCCAATCGTTATTCCGTCGATCTCAATACGGGCTTAATTGATTGGGTTGATT
>NZ_DCSO01000042.1:6587-15367 GCF_002325665.1 Methylophaga sp. UBA1464 | reverse complement strand
GGGTTGATTTGTCAGGCGTGTCTCAACCATTAACGATCACTGATCGTATTGAAGATATGGCTGTTTTAACAGATGTTCAGATTACTGGTCGACTTGGGTTATCTCAGCCGTTAACTCACGATTATGAATTGGGCGAAACCTTAGTCTCAAATGCGATCGTTTATGGCGACATGTTTGCACGAACCAGTGTTCCATTTGATCAGCAAACCTGGACGGGCGTTTGGTCTGATCAGCGAATAGGCTCAGATACCGTCGGTCAATATAACAATGGTCAATATCCCATTGAAGTAGACAACGCGAGTGCCATTCAAGAACGCTGGGCATTAATTTTTACCAGTGCGAACACGGTAAATGTCGTGGGTGAGAATGTCGGTCAGATTTTGTCTGCAGTTTCAATCAGCTCGGATATATCGCCCATAAATCCTAATACATCACAGCCCTATTTCACATTGCCAAGCGAAGGCTGGGGTGCGGGTTGGTCAAGTGGCAATGTGTTGAGGTTTAACACCATCGCTGCAAATGCACCTGTCTGGATCATTCAATCTATCGCTCAAGGTGAAGCCACTGATGATAACTATACTTTCTGCCTCGAAATCCGCGGCGATATCGATACACCATAGGATCTGAGTCATGGGTATCGGTTTATCAACTAATCTCAGAACCGCAAGAATGTCGCTTTTAGCGAATGCATTAAATGGCGGCCTCATTGAATTCTATTCTGGCACACGGCCATCAACTGCTGCAGCAATAACCGATCAAACGCTTTTAGCCACCTGCATGTTCAGTGACCCTTGTGGTGATGTTGAGAATGGCACGCTGACATTTGATGAAATTCAGGATGATATTGCTGCAGATGATTCTGGCCAAGTGACCTGGGCACGAGCATATGATTCTGAAGATGGATTTGTGATGGATCTTGGCTGTGGCTTAACAGGATCTGGTGCTGAAATTATTTTAAATACCGTGGATGTATTGGCTGGAGGGGTTTTGAGGGTATTAGGCGGGACAATTTCAGAGGGCAATTTATAGTGGCTATCCCAACAGTTGGTCTGAAGGCCTATTGGAATTTCGAAACCATAGTCGGCAATACAGTTACAGATGAAGTCGGAAGTTTCAACGGGACAAAAACTAACGCCGATCAAGTACCAGGTTGGTTTAACAACGGTATTCGATTTTATAGCGTCCCTAATTCCAAAATGGAGACTAATGCTGGTCCGTCTGATGATATAAGCATGTCTCTATTCTTTAAGCGAGATGGGCTTCCGTCCGCAATCGAAGTGCTTTGGTCGCAACAACAAACTTCTGTACCAAACTCAGCATCATATAGAGGGATGTTATTTATTAATGACCGCGTTCAATTTTTTGCCCGTAATAACACTGGGGCAGGTGTTTCAATTGGAACTCCTGAAGGGTCCTTAATCGATTACTGTGATGATAAGTTCCACCATGCCTGTCTTATTGAAGATGATGATGGCTTTCGAGCCTATATAGATGGTGAATTGATTGGTTTTCAGGATGGTTATGTAAGAGGGACTTACAACAATAACTTAAGATTAAGTGGCCGCATAAGCTTAAACGATTTACCGTTCGATGGTATTTTGGACGAAGTGAGATTGTATGAAGTAGGTCTCTCAACAGCACAAGTTTTGGCGCTGTTAGATGAATTTACGTATACACAAATTAATGGTGTTATCGACGAAAACTTAGCTGCAGAGAATTGGAAAATACATTGTCACCATGCCATTACGGGGGAGTTGACAAGCTTAATATCAACTACAGAAACTTCATTTAACATTCAAGTTCCACCCAGTCGTCGTGGGCCACAAATTTTAACCGTTCTCCCGGATTATGGTGATCAATGGCTTCCTGATAATGACTATGTTTTGGGTGAATTTTGTTTTCCCAATGATCCCTCAACAACTCCCTATTATTATCGATGTATTGTTGCCGGTACGTCAGATGAGACGGAGCCACTTTGGCCATCATCACCAGCTGGTGCAACTTTAATTGATGGCGATGTGCAATGGGAGTTGGTTGAGAGGATGGTTCAACCAATTACACATGGGCCGCTTATACCTACGGCTATTTAGGACCGGGTAATGGACTATACGCCGGGCAATACTTTCGATTTTGTAAGTGGATCATATTCTCCCACAACAGTATTTGATTTTACTGTCGAAACCCCGGATGAAACGCTCGCAACCATTACTGCGGTATTGGATGGCCTGTCTGCATGTATCCAGGCGGAACATGTTCGGTTTTTTGCAGAGATTGGGGCAACTCTTGAGGATATGGTTGGTGGTCTCCTTGCAGAGTATGACGTTAATGTTCAGCGGTTTATTACTACGCGCCCAGAAATACGCTGGCAAGATGCCACTGCAGGTGTTGGGCTTCAATCGCTCTTAAGCCGAGACCAAGCCACACGCAATGATCATAAGGCGATCAGCGTTCAGCAACAGACGGTACCGGCGAATATAAAAGCAGTGCTCGAAACCGACCAGGCGATCCGGATGGATGGCCAATTACAAATCGATATCGAGCAAGCCACAGCTGTGCGGGGCAAAACTGAATTGGTTCGGGAGCAGGGCACTCGAACTGAACGTAGCCTATGTGCTCGTAATGAATCAACCCTGGTACGAAATATCCGTAATGCAGTCGTGCATCAGCAGATGACAAAGGTGTATCCCGATCGTTGGCTGGTGCTTTTGCAAGATAGCAGCCGTCATCAATTTGATTTCACTCGATTGGTATGGCTGGAGCCACCCCCGGAATATCGCTACACACCTAATACCAGCTTCAGCTTTGAGCAACATAATTATGATCTGCAGCCGGAGTATGCCTGGACATTTGGACAGACGACTTATCTGGCCAGTGGACACAATCTCGGTGTTATTCGTAATGAATTTGATAGCCATTGGCAGCCTGCAGCCTGGCAGGAAATAAAATTGTGTTCAATCATCGAAATAGCTCGCCGACCACCGCCAGGTAAAAGCCCCTGGATTGATCCACCACGTCCAGACCCAGAACCAGAACCACCATCCGGTGAGACTTATGAAATACCCATTCGGGAGACGTACGCCATGAAACATACTATCAGCGTGACATTGGAAGACCTGACGCCAATTGACCTGGCTGACATAAAATTAAATTTTGATGCTGATAGTTTTGCCTGGTCCTTTAGTGCAAAGCTGCTCGATGTCACTCAAAAGCCATTAGTCAAACCGTTACCCAATGGCGATAGTGTCAAACTCATTATCACCATCAATGGTTATGTCTGGCATATTCTGGTTGAATCCGTAAAAGAGCGTCGGCGATTTGCATCCCAGTCAGTGGATATTTCTGGTCGTAGCGGCAGTGCATTGTTATCCGGGCCATATCGACAGCCCGAAACAGGCACACAAGGCGATTTGCTGGCCATACAACAACTGGCCGAATTACATTTACCCAATGGCTGGACATTAGATTGGCAAGCCGTAACCTGGAATGTACCTGGCGGGGTCTATAGCTACCAGAACCGAACCCCCATTCAGGCCATTGCTGATATTGCGGATGCTGCAGGTGCGATCGTGGTTCCTGCTAGAGATTCGCAAACGATTAAAGTGATACCGCGTTACCCAGTATTACCTTGGAATTATGAAAACGTCTCACCAGATATCACGGTAACAGCGGATCCACTTCTTGAAGTCACTGACCGACCAACGACACGAGTAACCGCCAACGGTGTCTATGTTCATGGTGGTGAATTAGCCGGGGTATTAGGTTTCTGCCGTTTAAATGGCACAGCCGGTGATGTGTTAATCCCCACAGAAAGCAATGAACTGATGACCGATGTGATTGGTGTCAGGGCAAAAGGTGAACGTTTGTTAGCTGGCCAGTACATCCAACCCGATATTGAAAGCTTTCAATTGCCCATGGATGGCATTGATATTCCCCTCATCGAAGTCGGTTCATTTGTGGCCATAGAGATTGGCGAAGGTGAAACCAGAGGCATCGTGAACAGTATCGAGGTGTCATGCCAAGGCCCTGAAGTATTGCAGACACTGTTTATCGGTGAAGAAACCAACAACCAATGGTTAGCATTCAGAAGTTTACTGCCTAAAGATCCTTTACTGATCGGCACACTAATCAGCACTGCAGGTAATGCCAGCGTGATGCAATTGATTGATGGCGGCGTGATGAATGTGCGAGGCACAGGAACGGTTGGGGAAGAATATTATATTCGCACTGGGCAAATTCAAGGTGAAGCGCCGAATTTGGTTCAAGAAGAGGTAGTGATTTAGTGTTGAAGAAAATCTTCAAAAGTAAAACTATCACCATATAACGAGTTATATTTTATGATTATTCTAGTGGCTTTAAGTGCTGCTTTTGCTTGGTTACGCATCGTTCTCATATCTTCATCAGATAAATTTTCAACTAATTCTGGTGATGGAATAGACAGCTTCATTATGCATATCTTCTCATTTGCAGAGATAAGTTGCTCTTTTGCTAAAGACTCAATAATTCGGTAAGGACGTCGAATATAATTTGTATGAACTGCCTTTAAGAGTTCACCTACATCTTCAGAGTCGGTATTTTCCATAAAAGCTGATTGTATATATCGATCCATTCCTGCGACATCTAGATTAAATGGGATTATTTTATTTTCTTTTGTATATTCAAAATAAGCCTTATCAATTTCAGCAGGTCCCAACCCGTTGTTTATAATTCTAATTTCAAAAAGTTCATTGTTTTTAGGATCTTGTGTAGGAGAATGTATCAGCACTTGTAATCTAGGTAGCATATTAAGTTTATTGTGCTTAATGCTGTTATTTAGTTGCCAGACTGTTACGACTAGAGCACAAACTGCAATAACTATACTTGGGGTATGTGAGCTAAACTCTATATTGAGAGTAAGGTTTTTAAATGTGGGCGAAAGATATACCAATATTCCACCAAGAAAAATTCCAAATAGCGTTAGCAATATGGCATTTCTTCTAGATATCATCAGTAGTAAGAATCTCTGATGAATTTTTTATAGGCTTTCCAACCAAATATAATGGCAATTCCTAAAAGCCCCAACGGGATAAAGTAGTAGACCCATATTAATCCACCTTCTAACACACTTTTGACCATAGTGTTATTTGTTTGCTGAATAGATTGGGCGTAATTAAAAGCGTAAATACTACCCATCACAAAAACAAATGAGATAAAAGCACCAATTTTCCAACTTAATGCTGATATTTCTAACAACATGTCCATGATGTTATCGACCAATTTATTATTTCTTCTAGCCATAAATACTCCTTTTAGCTTTACTCGTTTGATTGTTCTGGAGTTGATTCTAATTCAGAGGGTTTTATTGGTACTAACTCTTTATCAGCAATGTCTATCTCACCATTTACTTCGGGTATAGTAACTATCTCTACCGGAGTTATGTTTGAAGGAAGCTGGATTGGAGCAATACTAACTGTATTTTTATTAGCATCAGGTTTTAAATATGAAGAAAGTGGCAGCCTAGCCCATTCATAATTGTGCTCAATGAACCCAATACTAAAAAGGGTTACAACTAATAGCATAGCTCCAAGTGTTCTGAAAAAAAACAAACGAAATTTAGCTGCCCAATCAGCTCTTTTTTCGATATCAATTTCCTTTTGCTTATAACGTAATTTTTGTTCGAGCTCAGATGTATGCTGCTCAAAATCCCGCTTATGATTTAGCAGAATAGATAAGGCATCTCTATTAACCTGAAAAAACCTATATTCGAAGTTGTCATCATTGTCGAGCTTTTGTTCTATTATTCGAAGGTTATCTATTAATACTTGTATTTCTTCCTCATTGATAGATGCTAATCGTTGTTCATAATTTACCTCAGTTCGATTCCTATCAAACTTTTTAAATACATTAGTTAATGTGTTTATAGGAGACACAGACTGAAGGTTAGCTATTTCAGCTGTGCTGTTGAAAAGACTCTGATTTGACTTAGCTAATTTTGCGAAGTGATCAGAAATACTTTTGGCTGGTTTTTTAGGCAATGTGTCATTTTTTAAATCACTGATAGATACTTTTTTTGAACTACCCATTTCTTCATCTTTATCCATGAATCACACCTTTTATTGGTATTCGATTGGAAGGATAGACTGTCGATCGCCGAATTCCAAAATTTTCCCTGCATCATTAAACCGCACTAGTTTTTCATTGAGCACATAACCACCAAAGCTATTCGCTGCTCTGAATCGGATATGGCTTTTATAGGTGAACCCACTCGTCACGGTTTCTACCCATTCGAGGTCTTTAAGCGAGTCGGGATCTTTCAAGTTTGTACGCAGGTAGCCATTCAGGGACTGAATCATTTCATCTGTTGGTTCTGCAGTTGACCAGCGAGCAAGCTCTTCTTTGGTCTTGAGCTGGTCTTCTTTTTGGGCGAAGCTTGGTTCAGCATTACTGGAACGGGTCTTATTCTCTTTGGCAGCATTAGCCTCTTGCCTTTCCCTTTCTGCCCGTTGTTTATCGGTTTCACGCTGCCATTCGGTAATTTGCTCAGCATCACACGGCAGTCCCTGAAAACTGACATTCCCAGCAGCATCGGTACACTTATACATTTGAGCTTGAACAGAAGGGGCGAGGAGCAATAAGCATGTATAAAAGATTCCTTTCATAATCTAGCAATCCTTATCGAAGATTCCTTGTTATGCCTTGAACTAGCTTCTTATTATCATCGGTTAATAATCGATAATTTTTCAATAAAATCTCTTCATCCATAATTTCAGATGATGGATCATTAACTTGATACATATTTGCTGAATTATTTAAGTCTTTAGCCTGATATTGATGATTCATTGCCTTACGTTTTGATATAGGGATGATTTCAGCCCTATCCAAAATGGCCGAGGGTTTACGTTCGGCGATCCAATACGTTCCCACTTGACCCGTTATGATCTTATCCAGTGTTTCAGCTTCAATATCTAGCTGTTTTAGTATGGTGGCTTGTGAATAGGCAACCTTTAGGGTTTTGTCGCCAGCATGAGGTAAAACTTCGAGCAGTGTGTAGTCAATAAACCCAATGCGAGGCCGCTTGTGCTGGGCTGGTTGGGTGAGAATGATAGCTTTGTCATAACCATCATTAGCGATATATACCGTCCATTGTTCATCTTCCAACATAAGTGAAAGCAGCTCACTGCATTCATCATCATTATGAATATCGGCAACGGTGAAAGGGGGGCCAGCATCCTCTTCAAGCCATGAGCGTGACACATTCTCACAATGCACTAAGGCTGAAATCAACGCTTCAGACTCTGTTTCAACACCGGATTTTATATCCCCAATCGTCTTTTTAGATATCCCAAGCCCCATTAACCACGGGTAATAGGGCCGCGTGAAGCGAACAAAATCAAGCTTTTCTAAAATGTTGGGCATAAATAATACCTAAAGTTGTTGACACCCATTTATGATAGGTATAGATTGTCCCTAAAGATTAAAACAATAATTAATAAATCCGTTAAAAGTAATAGAAATATTAAATGAATAATCGCCGATTATGGAGACAATCATGTCAACAGTCCAGAAAATTGAAGTTCAGAGGTTGCAAGCAGATTTACCTAAGCCGTTGATGAAACGTCTAAAAATGCGCGCAATTGAAGAAGAAACGACAGTGACAAAAATAGTTACTGATGCCGTTGTAAGCCACTTAAAAAGCCAATCTCACAAATTATCAGCATAGGGAACTGGATAGGACGGCAACCCTATCCAGTAATGAGGCTGGCTTCGCACACCTTTCCTCTGAGCTATGCTCAAGGTCAATACTAGCCAGCCCCTTAAACATACACCAGTCGAATTTAGGGGCAAAACGACATGTACGATCCAATAGAAACTGCAGCATATGACCTGGTACATGATTACCGTGGTGGGGCCAAAGCGCTCGCTTCAAAGACCAATATGAATGCTGGAACGCTCCAGCATAAAGTTAATCCCTCAATGGAAACCCATCATCTGACCCTAAAAGAAGCGGTCATGTTGATGTTGGTTACCCAAGATTTCCGTTTATTACATGAGATATGTAGCTTGCTCGATCATGCTTGCCTGTGCTCAAAACAGTACACCGGTATGGCAGATGCTGAGTTTCTGAATCATTTCAGCCATGCAGTAAGCGAGTTTGGTGGCATGGCCTCAGCCATCCATCACGCCCTGGAAGACGGCAAAATCACCACCACCGAAATCAGAACAGTCCGTAAGGAAACGCTCGAAGCCATTGCAGCAATGGCTTCTATACCTGCACGTCTGGAGGGTATGAGCGATGGCTAAAGTATTTTTGATGCTTAATCCCACACTCATGATGGGCATGGCCAAGCGTGTCTGGTTGGACGTTGGGGATGTTATTCAAATAAGCCAGGCTCATGAAATCCATATCAGCCGTATCCGGTTTGATGACATCGACCAGAGTGAAAACCAGCTCGTTTTAACCGAATTACTGCACGGCAAGTCACAGCACGAACATATCGTTAAAAACGGTCGTTGGCTGCTTTTACCTACCCGTCGAGGTTATATCGAGATAGTGCCTAAAGCTATTTCATTTAATGCGAACGGCAACGTGGACAAGCTGTTGGTGGATATCAACGAGACACCTGCAGCGAATCTCACACACAACATTTCAATAAGTTTTTAGCCGGCTGTATTCAGCTTCGCAGTCGGTTTTTTTGTGTACTGCAGGAGGGCGTTATGACAGAACACACATTATCAAAAACGATAGATCGCTATTTAACCGTGAAGGAAGAAAAGCAGCTATTCAAAGTGGTTGGTTCTATAAA
>NZ_DCSO01000042.1:5034-6443 GCF_002325665.1 Methylophaga sp. UBA1464 | reverse complement strand
TCTGGATGGAGTTATTACGTTATACCGCCATTCGTGTTGGTTCACTGGTTGGTATATCCGTTCAAGATGCTAGACATGCCATTGCCATCGGTCGGCTGGAGCTTAGAAGTGAGTTTGCAAAGCGTGGCAAAGGCTACAGCATTCCACTCACCAAGAAAGCCAAGCATGCTCTTAAAGAACTGTTGAGAGTCCGCGTAGCAATGGGTTATGCGTTGGAACCAGATGCCCCTTTGGTCATGAGCCAAAAGGGGAAAGGGATCAGCATACGTAGTCTGCAAAGCCGATTACGTCATTGGGTGGATATGGCCGGGCTGGACGATATTACACCGCATTGGTTTAGACACACCTTAGCCATGCGGATCATGAATCAATCTACTGCTGTAAATAAGCTTGGCGTGGTTCAGGCGGCATTGGGGCACACCACTGCAACAGCCACCATGATCTATACCCGTCCCAGCAAGGAAGACATTGCATTAGCTATGGAGGAGGCGTCGTGAAAGCACACATTAATTTCGCGTTATTGAAAGTTCAAAAATATTTGGAAACCTGCTTGCCTGGGAAAAAAATATATGTTGCAGCGAGAATTTCACCAAACGCGTCAGGCTGCAGCTATCACGTTGTCATTGATAACAATCGTGGTGGTGAGGCTTATGAAAGCTGGGCTGATTTTAGCGATTTAATTGATCAAGTCTTATTTGAATATGGCATCACCCGCGTTGATGCGTACCTCCTCACTAAACCGAATCAGGCAATGCAGGTGAGCCAATGACCGAAATTACCTGTTTCACTGACGGCAAAGCCATCTACTGCCGGTCGGCACGAATTTTTCCATCTGACGTGCCAGGCAAGTTTGTCTGTCGGATGCAGCTGCTGATTGGCAAGCAGGAAATCATGGTTTATTTCAGCGAACCCGAAGAAATGATCACCTATTGCCGACGGCATTTATTCCCAATCGATATTAACGGTTATGAAGCCCAACCGCTTCAATCAGAACCGATCATAAAGGAGTGAACAGCATGCTATTCAGCCTGATTTTTGGAGCCTTCGTTATCTACCTGCTGGTTGGCGGAATAGTAATACTCAGCAGTGATTTGGAGTTGCGAGCGGTGTGTAGACGGACCTGGTCAAGTCGGTGGTTATTTTCACTCGCCTTACTGATTTGGCCCCTTTTTATGATGTGGTTGAAGTTGAAATGGCGACTGAAACAAAGCGTGTAAACCTGAGCCGGTTGCCACCAGAACGTAAACAAAAAGCGTGGCAATGGCTTCAGGAGACAAGGCCAGCTCAGGCTGAGCTCATTCAATCAAAAGCAGTACAGGAAATAATCTCGGCATTTGATGGCGAGATCATTATCGAGGTGGAGACCAAGCAATGCGAAAACTAGAACAGTTAAAAGAACATTTAGAAGA
>NZ_DCSO01000042.1:723-4984 GCF_002325665.1 Methylophaga sp. UBA1464 | reverse complement strand
CTACTAAAAGAAGAGGGTGCACTTCATACCCATCAATTGGCATCGATGTGCACAACCGTGGTCAGTATCACTGAAATGAATGAGGCTCTGATTGAACTAAATAATGAAGAGCTCGTGGATTTTAAAGTGCGGGTTGGTTGGTATCTCCAAAAGGATAATGACGATGCAGACAATGCCTAATAACCTAAAGATGCAACCATCTATTCTGCTGCGTAATGGCAAATATTTTGATTTTCTTCGACCACAAACATCTGACTTCACAATTTTGGAAATAGCACATGGATTATCAAATATCTGTCGCTTCGCTGGCCAATGTAAAGATTTTTATAGTGTCGCCCAACATTCGGTTTTAGTTTCTCGCGTTGTATCGCCACAGTTCGCTTTGCAAGGTCTTCTCCATGATGCTGCAGAGGCTTTCATCGGCGACATCCCTACGCCGCTCAAGCAGCTCTTACCTGATTATTGTTGGTTAGAAAAAAATATTGAACAGGTGATTTTCAGTAAGTTCGGTCTTCCTAATCACCTAGACCATTCTGTTAAGCAGGCAGATCTAAAACTTTTAGCTACTGAACAACGTGACCTGATGCCAGCACATGATGATGTTTGGCCAATTTTGAAAAACATCCAGCCACTCAGAAATACTGTTTTCGCAGTTGATTCACACACTGCCAGAGAAATGTTTCTTTGGCGTTATATGGAAATCACCGGTGCCACAGGGGAGATACCAAGTGGCGTCAATTGAAGAACTCAAAGCCAGAATCGATCTGCATGAACTGGCTGACCGGCTTGGGCTTGAACGTCCAGGCGGTCGGGGCAATTATAAAAGCCCAAACCATGATGACAAATCACCTTCGCTATCTATATTTGAAAAAGCCGGTGGCTGGTATTGGAAAGATCATTCAAGTGGAGAGGGTGGTGATTGCATAGCGTTAGTGTCTTACGTAAACAGCATGGACACCGCTGAAGCTATTTTTTGGTTACATGAACAATATGGCTTTCCATTAGAACGGCGCCATGCAAATGAACCAGCACGGCCCAAAACATTACCAGAGATTATTGCAGATAAATCCTTCATTGATCCTGAGCCGTTGGTGCCTTACCTCATTGGCAGAGGCATTGATGAACAAGTCATTCGCGAGGCCATAAAACGGCGTTCAGTTGGTTGGAATAGCTGGTCATCAAATAAGGTTGAGCCGGGCAATTTTGGTTATGGCGGACCTGCTGCAGCATTCGTTGTGCGAACGGTTAACCCTGGTCGAATCGTAGCTGTTGATATGCGTTATCAGGATCCTGCTCTGAATGGCGGTACCAAGACACAATGCCAAGGTGAGAAATATGGTTATCCCTGGTATGACGATTTGGCTGAG
Source organism: Methylophaga sp. UBA1464 (assembly GCF_002325665.1). Lineage (NCBI taxonomy): Bacteria > Pseudomonadati > Pseudomonadota > Gammaproteobacteria > Thiotrichales > Piscirickettsiaceae > Methylophaga > Methylophaga sp. UBA1464. The sequence goes on along the minus strand of NZ_DCSO01000042.1, from coordinate 3,617 downwards.
CTCAAAAAAGCACACACGGTTTATGTTGTCGAGTCACCTATTAATGCGTTATCCGTTAAAACTGCCGATATCAAGGGCGCGACAGCCATTGCTGTGCGCGGTACCAATGTTGAAGCCATCGATTGGACCTTTTTGATAGGCAAGCGAGTTGTATTGTGTTTCGATTTTGATCAACCCGATAAATTTGGGCGGTGTGCCGGTCAAGAAACAGCCTGGAAGCTGCACGAAATATTATTAGGCTTGAATGTTTCGGCCTTGATGGTAGACCAATGCGAGTGGGCCGAGGGTGGCTGGAACGATATTAATGATGTGTTGAAACAGGAAGGACCATTATCAACACAAGCAGTTTTAAGAAAACTTGAACCATGGATCATTCCTGGGTTACCTGGTCGTGATAATGTTGGGAAAAGTCGTGTTTTTCTCCCGGCTCATGATTATGGCCAGTACTGGAGATATCGCGCAAAGGAAGACTTCACCACTTTTGTGAAGTCCGTTGACAAGGATGACAACGGAATGGAAAAAGAGACCTTTACGGATCTGTCTGGCTTTCGGGTGGCCGGTTTATCTCGAGTAAATATTGCCAGCGTCACCGCGACTATGACTGGTGAACAGGATGCCCAGCCCAATACCGTTTTTGCTGTTTCAGTTCAAACCCCTCGCCATGGCTCTCGCCTGGTAAGGCGAGTAGTCGAAGACGAAAAATTACACAATCTCGATCAGTGGGGAAAGTTTGGGCCCATTTTTAATAAAGGCTCATTTTCTCGCATGCTCAATATACTCGAGCGTGCTTCTCATATTGGTGCTCGTAACGCGGCCAATTTTGTAGGCCTATGCTGGCGAGATAGCAAGTTAACCGTTAATGAAGGGCCAGATTGTTATTTCATGGACCCTGAAAAACAATGCCCGTATCACAACCTCACGTTCCCAAGTGGCACCGTTTACGAAGCTCGGCAAGTTATCGAGGCGTATCAACAAACCTTTAACCAAAATGCGGCTGCAATCATGTTGGTATGGTCGCTGGGTGCCCATTTAAAAGTATTGCTTGGTTTCTGGCCACATATGACATTACAGGCCGACAAAGGGGCCGGTAAATCAACCATCATTAAACGCTTGGAACGTTCGATTGCTTTCACCATGTTCTCTGGGCAATCACTTCAAACAGAATTCCGTTTGCTTACGTCAATATCCCACACATCACACCCGGTTGGTTGGGAAGAACTATCCGCTCGCCGGCAGGATGTGATTGATAAAGCTGTGGCCATGCTGCAGGAAAACTATCAATACACCATTAGCCGCCGTGGTGCGGATATGACGGAATATTTGCTATCCGCACCGGTACTGCTTGCAGGTGAAGACGTTCCCGTTCGATCGCTGCTGGGCAAGATTGTACGTAGTGAGCTAACAGGCAAAAAAGGAGCCATCCTGCCGGAAGAGTTACCCCGTTTTCCCGTGCGTCAGTGGTTAGAGTTTCTGACCACCAAAAGTCGGCATGAAGTCGGTGAAATCTATAAAAAGGCGCGTCAGTACTGCTTAGAGCATAGTCGGGCGAAAGGTGAAGATGATGGTGCTGTGCGTATGGCCGGTAATTATGCGGCTTTGCTTTGTGCCTGGAGCCTGTTGTGTGAGTTTTCGGATTTACCCAAAGAGACAGGCAATTTTGTTACCGACGTTATTGCAGAAATGAATGGCCATGTCGGTGAAACAAGTGCCGATCGTGAACCGTGGGTTTGGATCCTAGAAACCATCTTCTCTGAAATCGATAGCGGTCAGTATCGGCACCCCAAAAAGTTTGAAGCAATCCGTTTGATACCTGGTGAAGATGAAAAATGGTGTCTGCTAATTCGCACCGGCCACATCATGGATCACATAAGCCACACCCCAGCATTACGGGATAAATGGAATGCCTTGCCGGTGAAATCTGACCGAGTTTTTAAACGTCAGTGTCATCAAGCCGGCGTCATCGTTAAAGAAGAAATCGAGCGGGTTATTAATGGCAAGCGAGTCAGCCATCTGGTCGCGTTAGGGCTCGAAGAATTGGCCAGATTTGGCCTGTATACATCACCACCTGAATACGAAGGGGTGCAGTAGCAAATGAACATCGTTACCCAAGCCGGTAGTGGGGCTAATAACACCGGCCGTGTGAGAGTGCGCTTCCTTTAAAGATTTAACTGCATGGGGATCACACCGACTAGCCGGCGCAAGCGGCTAAACCGGCCAATAGGGGCCACAAAACCAACCAAGGAGAGAAGGTATGTTGATTTTAACTAGAAGAGTAGGCGAATCGTTAATCATCGGTGATGACGTCACCGTTTCGGTATTAGGGGTTAAAGGTAACCAGGTACGCATTGGGGTCGAGGCTCCCAAAGATGTCACCGTACATCGTGAGGAAATATATGACCGTATTCAGGCTGAACGTGATGATGAGGATGGTGAGTCATGAGCGAATTAAAAGCCATTGAAAAGACAAAAGACGAAATCATTAACGATTTAAAAAACCGCGTTATGACATTGCACTTTGATAATAAATACCGGAAAAACTCGGTGCTTTATGAGGATGTGACATATCAAGAGTATGCCGATGCCATTATTCATTTGTTTAAGTTAGCAGCAACCGATTGCGGTGGTGCCTACTATGCGTCTCAAGTGCTGTTAAGCCTATACAACGGTAATGAATTTCATGTGGACCTTGCCCGTGTGGCATGCAACCTAGACAGTCATTATCTCAATTCAGTCATGGTGGCCATTAAAGGCCGAGGTCAATTGATGACCGAACCACACAATGTCATTGAAGATGGCTCCAAACACTTCGGCGAATTATGGCGTCAGTGCGAATCACTACATGTTCGTGAGCGCTACCAAAGCTATTACGAAGGACGGTGAGTCATGGATAAATT
>NZ_DCSO01000042.1:0-625 GCF_002325665.1 Methylophaga sp. UBA1464 | reverse complement strand
GTGAGTCATGGATAAATTCAAACTCTGTCCATACTGCGGATCCTCACGTATTCGAAAAGACGTGCATCAACATACGGGCGATACTGGTGAATTTGATGTTGATGTTATCGAGTGCCTGGACTGTGATGCTGTTGCGCCTGAGCGAACTTGGAATTGTCGGGTGGATAAAAATGAACTTTCCAGATAAAAAATACCACGCGATTTATGCGGATCCGCCTTGGACGTATCGAGACAAAGCGAATAGTGGCCAGCGTGGAGCTGGCCACAAATATCCTTGTATGACGTTATCGGATTTGATGCAGCTGCCTATCAATCAAATTGCGGATAAAGACTGCGTTTTATTTATGTGGCATGTGCCACCGATGCCGATGGAGGCATTAAAACTGGTCGAAGCCTGGGGTTTTAAATTCAGCACAATGAAAGGCTTTACCTGGATAAAGCTAAACAAGCAGTTTGCTCGGGTGGTTAAACAGTATTTTGCGATTGGCCATGATGAATTGATGCAAATGACCGATCACAACATCACCAGGTTAATGCTCAGCCTGACGAAAATGGGGATGGGTAACTTTACCCGTACGAATTCAGAAGACTGCTTAATCGCCGTTCGTGGCAATGGCCTGAAGCG
>NZ_DCSO01000034.1:0-6504 GCF_002325665.1 Methylophaga sp. UBA1464 | reverse complement strand
CACCATGTAATTCACGTACAAACCGACACCGGTGCGGTAAACCTTTAAATTCTCTTAATGCTTTGAGCATGGCATCCATGGGCAAGCCCATGACGGAGCCTAATGCCAACGCTGCCAAGGCATTAGCAATATTATGTCTGCCAGCAATTTTCATTTCACTGACCAGCATTAATGGCGCATCCCCTTCGGCTAGCCACAAATGGCCGCGCTGAGTAAGTACGCCAAATTCATAACCCTGTGATTCATGCAAACTGAAGCCAAGCTGATTACGCCCAGGAATTGCCATCGATGAAACGATAGGATCGTCGCGGTTGATAACCATGACACCATTTCCCTGATAAACCTTTTGTTTCGCCCGCTGGTAATCTTCAATTGAATCATAACGATCCAGATGATCGGCACTGACATTCAGAATCACCGATGCAAAAGCGTTCAGTGACTTTACGGTTTCCATTTGGAAACTGGATAATTCGAGTACATAAAAATCGGGGGCAGGATCAGTAAGCAGATCCAACGCCGGGATACCCAGGTTACCGCCAATAGCCACGTTTTTACCGGCCATTTTTGCCATCAATCCGACTAAGGTTGTGACGGTACTCTTACCATTTGAACCGGTAATCGCGATAATCGGCGCATTTGCATGCCGGGCGAACAACTCAATATCACCAACGATTTCAATACCTGCTTCAGATGCCTGGCGAATTTGCGGTAATCGTGGGTCGACCCCTGGACTCAATACAATACTATCTGCACGCATCAGCCAATCGGCAGGAATACCTCCCGTTTTCACAACCACTTCCGGGAAGTCTTTTTGCAACGCGTTCAGGCAGGATGGCTTTTCACTGCTATCAATTACCGCCACCGCATTGCCCTGCTGCAATAAAAATCGAGCGCACGACAAACCAGTCTGGCCTAATCCAATGATCAGGCTGTAATGTGAGCTATGCTGTTGTAATTCTGCTGTCATCGTATTTTCAACGTCGCTAAACCGACCAATACCAAAAACACGGTAATGATCCAGAATCGAACAATAATGCGAGGTTCAGGCCAGCCCTTTAATTCATAATGATGATGAATCGGTGCCATTAAAAACACCCGCTTACCACGTAATTTATAGGATGCCACCTGAATCATTACTGATAGCGTTTCAATAACAAATACGCCGCCCATAATGGGCAACACCAATTCCTGACGTACTAACACCGCTACGGTTCCAAGCGCCGCCCCTAATGCCAACGCCCCGACATCCCCCATAAATACTTGTGCCGGATAAGTGTTGAACCAGAGAAATCCTAATCCCGCTCCAACCATGGCCGCACAGAACACGGTTAATTCACCTGCTCCCGGTATATGCGGGATTTGTAAATAACGGGCAAACTCAAAGTGACCGGCAACATAACTGAATAAGCCTAATGCGGCGGCAACCATGACCGTTGGCATAATAGCCAAACCATCTAACCCATCTGTCAGATTCACAGCATTACTGCTGCCAACAATAACCAGATAGACCACCAGCAAATACCAGGCGCCTAAAGGAATAACGATTTCTTTAAAAAATGGCACGATAAGCTGTGTTTCAGCAGGTGTTTGCACTGTCATATAAAGAAATATGGCTGCGCCTACCCCGACCACGGATTGCCAGAAATATTTATATCGGCTTAACAATCCTTTCGGATCCTGACGAACCAGTTTGATATAGTCATCAATAAACCCGATGAGCCCAAACAGCAGCGTCACCAGCAAAACGACCCAGACATAACGGTTAGCTAAATCGGCCCACAGCAATGTGCTGACAGCAATGGCTACCAGAATCAATGAACCACCCATTGTTGGGGTGCCCGTTTTACTGAAGTGTGATTCAGGTCCATCATTTCTGACGACTTGACCGATCTGCCTGAAGCTCAAGTGACGAATCATTGTCGGTCCGACAATCAAGGCAATACCCAATGCGGTCATCACCCCGAGAATGGCGCGTAATGTCAGATATTGAAAGACATTAAAGCCGGTGTAATACTGGCTTAAATATTCACTCAGCATTAACAACATCAGGCTTCTCCTCCAACGGCAAGCGCATCCGCCAGCTGGTCCAGCTTCATAAAACGTGAACCTTTAATCAGACATGCCACATCCTTGGTTAGGATGCGTTTTAGTTCAGCTTCCAGTTCTGCTTTATCATTGAAATGCCTGGCGTTATCACCAAAGGCTGCTGAAGCCAGCTTACTTTGCTGCCCCACAGTGAATAATCTATTCACTCCCGCCGTTCTGGCATCACGACCCAATTGCTGATGAATGGACGTGCTTTCCGGTCCCAGCTCTCCAAAATCTCCCAATACCAGCCAATGTTCTCCGGGAAACTGCATTAACGTCTTTAACGCCTGGCGAAAGGAACCCGGATTAGCGTTATATGTATCATCAATTACTAATGCATTATTGACCGCCTGACGCAGTTGCAAGCGATGCGGCACTGATTTGATTGAGGCCAAACCTTTGACAATGGCTTCAGGAGCAATCTTCAAGGCTGAACACACGGCAATAGCCGCCAGTGCATTACTTACATTATGAATCCCGGGTAACGGTAAAAAGATAAAATGACAGACACCTTCCAGACGCACCATAAAGTGACTTCCGGTAATTGCTGGCTGTAGGTCAAGTGCTGCAATATCTGCCGGTTGCTGAAGACCGAACGTCAGGGACTGGCGGGCACCAAGTATGTGTTTCCATAAATCAACGTAGGGCATATCCGCATTAATGACGCCGATACCTTCCGCTTTAAGTCCGGCAAAGATTTCACCTTTTGCTTCAGCTATACCCTGTAATGATCCGAATCCTTCTAGATGCGCAGCCCCAACGTTATTTATTACCGCTACATCCGGTTCCGCCATGGCAACCAGAGTGGCTATTTCACCAGCATGGTTAGCGCCCATTTCGATGACAGCAAAATCATAATTTTCATTGAGCCGTGTCAGCGTAAGTGGCACACCCAGCTCATTATTCAAATTACCAGCTGTTGCTAAAACTTTTCCGCATTGCCCGAGAATGGAAGCGATCATTTCTTTAAGGGTTGTCTTGCCATTACTGCCTGTTACAGCAATGATTCTGGCCTGACTTTTTTCACGACACAATCTGGCAATTTGCCCATAAGCACTGATCACATTCTTCACTACAATCTGTGGTAATTCGCTGGGTATATATCGATTGACTAATGCCCCACAGGCTCCTGCCTTATAGGCTTGATCGATATAATCATGGCCATCTGTATTTTCTCCCGGCAATGCTATAAACAAATCACCTGCTTCAATTTTACGACTATCAATTTTGCTGCCCGTCATAATGGCATCATTGCCATGCAACTCTGCATTCAGCAGATCAGCAATTTCGGTCAGGCGAATGTTCCACGTCATACTGTTACCCTTGTTGCTGAATGGCGTTTCTGTAAGGCTTGCATAGCTATCTCATAATCATTAAAAGGTGTCTTCACACCGGAGACTTCCTGATACTGTTCGTGACCTTTTCCTGCAATTAACACCATGTCTTCCAGCGCGGAATCAAGAACGGCATACTCAATCGCCCGCTGTCTGTCTGCTTCAATATGAATGTCAGTACCTACAGGACAACCGGCCTGAATCTGTTCAATAATCTGCATGCTGCTCTCGCCACGCGGATTATCGTCCGTCAGCACGATTTTATCGGCCATCTCACTGGCGATTTGCCCCATCAATGGCCGCTTACCACTATCACGATCACCTCCACAGCCAAATACACACCACAGTCTGGAAGTGCTATCCATATGCTGTCGCATACCATGTAAAGCTTTGGAAAGTGCATCCGGGGTATGAGCAAAATCAATCACTACGGAAGGTTTCAGACTGCTCGCCAACAGTTGCATACGACCATTCACACCAACTAGTTGGTTGAGTCCCTGAGCAATTTCGCTCGCTGACCAGCCAAGTAGTGATAACACCGCGGCAGTTGCCAACATATTTTCGACATTGAATTTGCCGAGCAATCGACTTTGTATGGATAACTGTTGCTGCTGGATATGCAGGTTAAATTGCAAACCACGGGCAGTTGACGTTATATCGGTTGCATAAAGGTTTGCCTGCGCGTCTTTGCAGCTATATTCAATACATGTCATTTGATGATTATTGAGATATAGCAGCAAGGCCTGACCGAATTCATCATCTGCATTGACCACAGCAGCCTGTAGCGAAGTAAAGCTGAATAAACGTTGTTTAGCGGCAGCGTATTCCGCCATATTTTGGTGATAATCAAGATGATCGCGGCTTAAATTAGTCAGGATGCCGTAATTGATATCGACGAAATTCAACCGGCCTTGTTCCAGTGCGTGTGAAGAAGCTTCCAACGCAATATATTCAATTCCGGCATCGCGCATTTCCGCTAATGTGGCCTGTAAGGAAACCGGATCAGGCGTTGTCATGCCATTGTGTTTAAGCTCAGTTACTCTTCCACAGCCCAAGGTTCCAATCACACCACATGGCTGACCGGCATTTTCCAGTGCCTGTGCAATAAACTGGGTAACAGATGTTTTGCCGTTGGTTCCTGTGACCGCAATAACCGTCATAACCGCTGATGGATATTGATAAAAAGCAGCGGCCAGACGAGCTGTTTTGTCTTTTAAGTTAGTGACAGCAACCCTTTCAATATTCCGATCTTTCAGCTGTTTGCTGAGTTCTGGATCCAACGATAATTCAGCTGAATAACAGACCGCGGCAATACCTGACGCCATAGCCTGCCTGATATGCTGTTCACGGACTGTCGGGGTCGTCGCTAAGGCTATAAACAAATCACCCGGCTTAAGCTGGCGACTGTCCAGGCTCATGCCGGTGATTTCAGTAGTTGAAACCGTGTCACTTTCAACCAGACTCATTATGTCAATAAGGCGCATTTGATATTTCATTGATGCGCCACCTGTAATTGCGTTTGCGGAAGGGCATCCGGGGCGATATTCAATAACCGCATTGCTCCCACCATGACATCTGCAAATACTGGTGCCGCTACCGCACCGCCGTAATATTCTTCACCAGTAGGATTATCCACAACCACGACCATTGCCAGTCGGGGATTACTGGCAGGAATCAAACCAGCAAATAAAGATTGATATTCACTTTCGGTATACCCACCCGCCATGGCTTTTTTTACGGTTCCGGTTTTTGCAGCAACACTGTAATTTGGCACCGCTGCACGTTGTGCCGTTCCGCCTGGAAGCACGACCAGTTCCATCATGCCGCGAACGGTTTCCATCAGATCTTTGGAGAACACTCGACGGCCTTTAGGTGTTTTATCCTGTTTGATAAAAGTAACATCGCGCATGATGCCACCATTGCCGATAATGGTGTAGGCTCTGGCGAGCTGCAGGGTGTTGGTTGCCAAACCATAACCATAAGCGAGCGTTGCTCGATCCAGGGTCCGCCATGTACGCGGGTCCGGTAAACGCCCCATTGCTTCGCCGGGGAAATAGGCACCACTGTCAACGCCCATACCAAAACTGGCAAAATCCTGCCATAACGCCATCGGTTCTAGTTCCAGCGCAATTTTGCTGGCTGCCACATTACTGGACTTTTGAATCGACGTTGCCAGGTTGATGATGCCGTAATCGCGGAAATCGCGGATATTATGCCCACTGACCCGCATCGTGCCGGGGTGCGTATTGATCATGGTTGTAAGATCAAATTTGCCTGATTTCAAACCGCTCACCACCGTGAATGGTTTGACTGTTGAGCCGGGTTCAAACAAATCGGTAACTGCACGGTTACGCAAATCAGTTGAGCGCACGCCATTACGGTTGTTTGGGTTAAAAGCAGGCTGATTAACCATCGCCAGTACTTCACCAGTCTGTACATCCAGAATAACCGCAGAGCCAGATTGCGCCCCATGCTTTTCGACCGCATTTTTCAGTGCGTTATAGCTGAGATATTGCAAGCGTAAATCAATACTCAATTGAATATTTTCACCCGCTTTGGCTGCGCGTATCGGGTCACCTCCGCCGACAAAATTGCCTTTACTGTCCCGCACCATTCGGCGCAGTCCGGGAACACCGGTCAATAATGGTTCATAAGTTAGTTCAAGACCTTCCTGACCAATATCATCAATATTGGTAAAACCGACTACGTGGGCAGCGACTTCACCTGCAGGGTAATAGCGTTTGTATTCACGTTGCAGAGCTACACCGCCAATATTTAATTGTTTCACCTGCACGGAAATTTCGGGGGCTACCCGACGTTTTAAATAAAGAAATTCACGTTCGGGATTCTGATAAATCCGCTCACGAACGTTATTAACATCAATACCTAAAATGGAGGCCAGTTTTGCAAGTTGCGGATGATCTGGATCCGTGGCTTGTGGATTCAACCAGACGGAATGAACCGGCGTACTGATCGCCAGTGGTTCACCCTGACGATCGAGGATCATGCCGCGATGTGCCACAATCGGCACATTACGTAAATGGCGTGCATCACCCTGATTACGCAGAAAGTCTGGATTTAA
>NZ_DCSO01000115.1:0-12429 GCF_002325665.1 Methylophaga sp. UBA1464 | reverse complement strand
TCAACCATTAAATCCGTATACCCTGTTTATATTAGGTAGTGTGCATTGACTTAGTAATAATTTGGGATAAAAGTTGAGTATTGCTAAAGGCTTCAACCCCCTCTTCTGCTGTGTATGCATAGCTACAACAGTCAAACTGGAGTACGAAGCTATGCATTCAACGTTCGTATCAGCCATGGAGACATAAAGTTTGCGGCATCATGATGTCAGCGCAAGTTATGATAGATTGCTCAATCTGTAAGATTTTATGTTATGGGATTATTCTTGAAAGATATACGTCATGCTAGAAGATAAATTGCTTGGCAAACTTACTGGCTCATTGAATATTGTTGATAAAAGGAACATTAAAGTTATAAGTATCGAATATGCTTTGTAGTGGCAATTTTTCTTATGGTTCACCTTTAATTGTTGCTTCAAACTCTTACATTTAAGAGATATTTCAATCTTCTCAGTCATGATCTGGTTAGATGAAACTTTATGATTTTCAGTCTGAATTTTTTGCTCTTTAAGCTGTTTTAGAAGGCTGTTATTTATCGCCTTTATGTCTGAAATCTCATTGATTTTCTCTACTTCATCGACTTTTCTTTGCTCTAGCGCATCTAATGCACTGGCTTGCCGAACTAAAGATTCTTTAAAACTATTAAAATTTAAATATTGAGGTATAAATGTTTTATTTACAGAAGGACTTTTCGCTGCTTCTTTTCGCTGTTTGGAACTAACTTTATGTTTGTGGTTATTCTTAATCATTTCATGCCACTCTATGGCATTGCATGGAAAGTCATTTTTTAACGTTCTGTGAGTATTAGTAATGGCACTCTTACTGACCTGTAATTCTCGAAGATAAGGGTATTTGATAACTATCGAATATGCATTACGCCAATTTTTCCATCTATCATAACTCCAGCCTAAATGTTCAACGAATGCTTTCCATGATTTAAAACCTTGCTGTCCTACCAAACTGCCCTGAATTTCTTGATTTGAGGGCGTACCGTGCTTTCCTAAAAAAGGAATATTCTGGTAGCAAAATTCCACTGTATCAATCCACCCATTTTTACGTTCTAGAGCGAGCATGTCACTCAGCTGCAGCTTAAATAGTTCAGCATCTTTTATGTCAATAAACTTGGCGTTTGCTGCCATTATTCATTACCTCAATACGTAATAGGGTAAAAATTACCCCTTTCTGTTATGGTTTAATTCACCTAGGACTATAGTTATCGTCACCTTCTACTTGTTGATATTGCTCAACTAAGGCCTGACTTTTAGCTAATTCTTTTTTCAAAGCTGCATTTTCTACTTGGATTGCTTCCCAATGTGAAAGATTGTTTTGCATGTGCTCATATTTCTGATTGAGAGCCATAATCATCTGTTGTAATTTCTGTATCTGTGCCTGATTCTCAAGCTCTGTTGCTTTAAACTTTTTATCAGCCTCGGCTTGCTTATCCTTAATTGTTTTCTCTAAATGCTCAAGATAATCAGCTGACTGCTCTTCAGCATTTTTTTTGATGCTCAAGTAAACATCCCTTGTGTAGCGTTTTCGAGCTGGACCAATACGTGCTATATCATGGTGACTCGATACCTGTTCAAAAAATAAATCTTGTAACTTAGACATCTCTGAACGGTATGTACCTGTATAGGTTGTGTCTATCTTTTTGTATTCTTTGGCAGCAAATCCAGGGTGGAGACGTTTAGCGTTAGCATCTATTGTATAAACATGGATGTGAAAATAACTTTCGTCTATGTGGAGTACGGCAGAATCAATTTCACCAAATTGATTTTGATGGAACTCTATACAATCTTTGAAAAAGTCATCCATTGCATCGTGTTTTACCTTTCCGATTTTGACGGGATAACTGTATACAGCAGCAAGCAAAACGTGCGCATCAAACCGAACAGCTCGTTTTTTTAGCCCCCCATGCTTGGTATCCATTATATTTTGACCAGTGTCTTTCAGTAGTTTTTCAAGTCTTTTTGGCAAATCCTCAAGAGGTTTACCTGAAATTAATCTCACTGATTGAGGGACCTTGACGTGATTGCAACTCCCTTTAAATCTGATAGCCTCTTTCACGATTTTATCCACGGTGTTGCCATACTTCTTGGATGACAAACTGGATATCTTTCTTGGATATGTCTTTACGTGCATAAACTGGCTGAGTGTCATAATAAATTTCCTTGCTTAATATAGTAATGCTGAGCTCAAAAAGGTTGATTGATCTACTAACCTATAACCGACTATAGGTTAATGATTTATTGATCAGCTCATGCAGCCCTTCCCTTAGCCACAAATTCTTTAATATCTGCAAGCTCGTACCTTACAGATCCGCCCACTTTATGAAAATTGGGACCTTGACCCGAACTACGCCAATTCGCCAATGTTTGAGTGGAAACCTTTAATAGCTGTGCAACATCCGCAGCTGTCATTAGTTCAAAAATATTGCTGTCCATATTTACCTCTGGTTGTTGTTTACATATGAACAGTATACGGAAGATAAACCACCTTGATAACACCTAACACATTGATATTTATAATGTTTACTAGGTATAGCATCTTACTGTACATTTAATTATCGTTTGATAATTGCCATACAAGCGAAAAAGACAATAAAAATGGTGATTGGAGATAATTGAGATAAGGAAAATTTGATGTGAAGGGGATTTCATTAAATCACAGTAACCGCTTAGTTTAAGTATGCAATCTTCAGTTTGTTATGCTCATACTTGCCTGCGTTTGAAACTTTTTCTGAACAGAATAAAGTGTTTTTTCGTAGATTAGAGGCTCATCAATTTTGACGTTGATCAATTCTTGATAACTGATTTTGTTAACATTAGGCTGAATTCGGCCAGCGATTTTCGAGGGCTGTTACTTTTGGTACGCTTTTTAAGAATAGCTTCTTGTTTTTTCTTGCGTTTAAATAGCTCTCGGTCAATCAAAACAATTTACAAAGTTTTTTATCGTTTCGTTAAGCTTTCACTGTTTCATCTATAAGTTGTGACACCTGATTAAAAGCTTTTCTCAAAGTATCTTGCTCAGTAATGATATATCCACCAGTAACATCACTATCTGTGACATGATCCAACATTCTTTTGATGAGAGTCGTAGGTAGCCCGCAAGCTTCAGCAAGAGTAGCAAAGGTACGTCTAAGATCATGGCTACTAAACTTAAGATTTATATGATTAATAATGCGATTGATCTGTTTTTTAGGCACCCACATAGGATTATCTCCATCTAAATTTGGAAACACCCAAATGTTAGTTCCTGTCTCTTTGTGTAATTCTTCCAATGTAGGTATTAATCGATCTGGAATGGGCAGCATCACATCTGTGCCTGTCTTGGTATCAAATTTTGCCGTTTTGCCGTCAAGATCTACATTGCACCATTTTAAAGATAGCGCACTGCTGCTTCTAACCCCCATGCGAAGCAACATCAATAAATATGTTTTAGCTTTCTGATTCGTCAATTGCTCTACTGCATCAAGCCAGTTTTTTAATTTATTACTAGGAATAACTCGCTTTGAACGATTATTTTTATGCCAAAGCCTGCCATTTTTCAGTACCTTCGTTGGTGATTCTTCAATTAACTCAAGTGCTACTGCATAAAGCATTAATAAGCGAAAAATTCGCATAGTTCCATTAGCCGTTGTTTTACCAATTTCACTCAGCTCCTTAAACTTTGTCTGAACATCATGTGATGATATCGCTGAGACAGGCTTGCTCAGCCAATCACTCAAGTACTTCTCAGTTTTATATTGATAATCTTCGATTGTTTTAGGCTGAAGGCTTCTATTATCCAAATACAGAACAAGCAAATCAGCCAATGTGGTTCTGAGCTTCTCTTTCTTTCGCTTATTCAAAATTGGATCTTCATTCCTGGCCAATGCCAGTAATAAATGCTGAGCTTGCACACGGGCATCTTTAACATTCCAATCGGAACATTTCCCAATTGTGATGTTACGAAGTCTTCCCTGAACTCGCTTTCTGACTATATATGATCGATTACCTGACGAACTAATTCGGCATATGAGCTTGGATTGTTCAATATCTGTATATTCCATATATCCAGATTCAGGAACTGCAAGATTTTTGATTCTTGCTTGTGTAAAAATAATTTGGTTCGTCGCCACCCCAATCTCCAATGTAACTGCTATGTAACTTTTGAAAGTGATATCTCGGTAAAGATCGGGATCTAAAATGAAATACACTTTCTTCAAGTATCACATAAGCGACTGTCCTTGTTAATATTTTGGGAATTTTATTTGGATTAGCAATATAACCTGTATATGACTGTTAATCATTGGGTCGCTGGTTCGAGTCCAGCTCGGGGAGCCAATGATTTAAAGAACCTCAGCAAGTAATTTTTCTGAGGTTTTTTTATGTCTGAGATTTCACCATTACGTCTTCCATATATGCTTTCATTATTGACGACTTCAAACTGTAAACTCTCTTCATCTCGGCTGCTTCACCCAAACTTAATATATATATTCTCTGCACAATTAATAATATAAATATCTCACCCTATCTTCCAAAGCCTGCCTTTGGCTTACTTGACTGTGGTTCCATGGCGTTCAAAAAATTTCGGACACACGGGCCATTAATCCTGTTACCTCGTTGCTACTATCCCCCACACCGTTGAAAAGCCAACAACGCATGACAAATGTTTAATGGCTTTTTATGGCGGCTAACATAGAGGAAACAACATGACTAAAACAAAATTATCTTTACTGATGCTGTCGATGACCATTCCTGGTTACAGCGTTGCAGATGAGTTAGGCGAAATGCAGAAAAACCCTGACACCTGGGTGATGTCAGCAGGTGATTATGCCAACACCCGTTATAGCCAATTGTCTGAAATTAACCTCGACAATGTGCAGGCACTGAAAATGGCCTGGTCATTTTCTACCGGCGTTTTACGGGGCCATGAAGGTAATTCGCTGATTATTGATGATGTGATGTATGTGCACACGCCATTTCCCAATATCGTCTTCGCATTAGATTTAAACAATGACGGGGCGATGAAATGGAAATATGAACCTAAGCAAAACTACGATGAGACGGTTCCAGTTATGTGCTGTGACGTAGTCAATCGTGGCCTGTCTTATGGTGACGGCAAGATTTTCCTGAATCAGGCTGACACCACGCTGGTCGCTTTAGATATTAATACCGGTGAAATGCTGTGGTCGGACAAACGTGATGACCCAAGAACAGGCGCAACTAACACCGGTAACGCCAATGTGTTTAAAGACAAAATCATTGTCGGTATTTCAGGCGGTGAATTCGGTGTGCGTGGTTATGTTCAAGCCTACAATATGAGTGGCAAATCACTCTATAAAGCCTACAGTACCGGCCCCGATGACGAAATGATGGTTGATCCGCAAAACACCACTGCCATGCTGCAACCTATCGGCAAAGACTCTTCATTGAACTCCTGGCAAGGTGAGCAATGGAAAATCGGTGGCGGCACTACCTGGGGCTGGTTCTCCTATGATCCGGATATGAATCTGTATTACTACGGTACCGGTAATCCATCTACCTGGAACCCCTTGCAACGTCCGGGCGACAACAAATGGACCATGTCACTGTTTGCCCGAGATTTGGATACCGGCGTAGCCAAATGGATATACCAAATGACACCGCATGATGAATGGGACTATGACGGTGTGAATGAAAACATCCTGGTCGACCAGAAAATCAAAGGCAAAATGCGAAAAATGCTGGTGCATTTTGACCGTAATGGTTTTGGATACACCATGGACCGTGCAACAGGTGAATTGCTGGTAGCAGAAAAATTCGACCCGAGTGTGAACTGGGCCGATAACGTTAATCTGAAAACCGGCTTACCAGATCGGGTAGCGAAATACTCACCTGCAACCCATGGTGAAGATACGCAAACCACCGGTATCTGCCCGGCAGCGCATGGTGCAAAAGATCAGCAACCTGCTGCTTTTTCCCCAAAAACCGGATTATTCTACGTGCCCACCAACCATATCTGCATGGATCTGGAACCATTTGAAGTGGAATACCTGGCCGGTCAGCCGTATGTGGGTGCTGAAGTAAATATGTACGCCGCGACCGAAAACAATATGGGTAACTTTATTGCCTGGGATGCTCGCGAAGGCAAAATCGTCTGGTCTAATCCAGAAAGGTTCTCAGTCTGGTCAGGCGCAATGGTTACTGCTGGCGATGTTGTTTTCTACGGCACGCTGGAAGGTTACCTCAAAGCACTGGATGCCAAAACCGGTCGTGAACTTTGGCGCTTCAAAACCCCATCGGGCATTATCGGCAACGTCAATTCCTACAAACATGGTGGCAAGCAATACATCTCCATCTTGTCAGGCATTGGTGGCTGGGCCGGAATCGGTATGACCAATAATCTGGAGAATGATACAGATGGTCTGGGTGCAGTTGGTGCTTATAAATCACTGTCCAACTGGACGTCATTGGGCGGTGTGTTAAGCGTGTTTAGTTTGTAACTTAATTAACAGCAGCTTCATAATTTAGCCCGGCACTATTGAATAGTGTCGGGCTTTTTTCTTATCCAAAGCTGATATCAACAAACTCACCCTTAATCGCCGGGCCATTTTAGCTGGTGTTATCAAGTTTTAGCCCACACCAAGTAACCGTTCATCAGATAACCAGTTGTTAAATCATCTCACCGGTATAATTGAGAAAATCAATGATTAGCAGCAAAGTCTCTTCATCAACCGAAGCCGCCTGCATACTGGTGCCGGGAATCAACTCCTGAGGATCTACAAGGAAACGAGCAAGACTTTCTTCATCCCATACAATTTCAGCGCTTCGCATCGCCTCCGAGTAATCAGGATATATCCCGCTACCCGCTGTAGCTGAATATATGTGCTGCAGTCCCGGTGCTTTGCTGTGATCATTTCCAACCAGACTATGACACTGAATACATTGACTAATACCGGATTCAAGCTTTTTCAGCTGACTGTCACTTAAAGATGCCTTATCTGCAAAAGCGAGTACCACTTCATCCATATCTATAAGTTCCGTTGGTGTTATATACCCAACGCTCATATCGTCTGAGAATACAATGAGCTTTCCGTTGAGTTCAGCCAGATCGCGGATCCGCTTTCCATATGGTATCTGCTCAACATAAGCAACTCTGTCATCATGGAGCCTGACCCGGTAAAGTGACTCCGCAACAAGGCTGGAAATCAGTAGATCACCTTGCCAGTGCGCATGAAAATCATTCAAACGGATAATACCCGAAGGAGCAATCGAAGGAACCCAGGAAAACAACGGTGCAGCAAATTCAGCATGCCGACCAAACGAGTTTGAGAAAGGCATAGGGGAACGGCTGTAACTCGTTCCATAAGTTTCTACTGGCCAGCCATAGTGCACTCCCGGCTTCAGTATATTGAGCTCATCTCCCCCTCGTGCACCATGCTCAACTGCATATACGGTATCATTACTGACCGTTAGCCCCCCCATATTCCGATGTCCCTCTGAAAATACCGAACTTACTCCAGTATCAATATTAATGAGAAGAGACTTTCCATAATGATTGTTTGAATCAAGTGCTAGCTCCTCCCTCAGGAACTCTCCGTTTTCCAATATAATCAAGTCATCGCTGTATTGCGCGATACGACCTCCGGCCATCTGACCAATCACTGCCCAGAAATTCGTTTTAAGCGGAAGACATGGCTCAGACCTGTAAATAATTCTCCACGCATCACCGGATACCAACACAGTCTTCAAAGACTCATAGCTGGCTATGCTCTCCAATTCGTAACCTGCAACTATGTTTTGAAAACATTTCTCACTGGCGTTAATGTCGGTATAGGAAATCAGGATTGTCGTTGACTCATTACCAGAATGTAAAAGTAGATCGTTATATTTGAAGGGAGTCTTTTGGAATCTGACATTATTGTAGGCGGGATCGCTCTGCATCAAATTTTCATATGCCTGGTAGTCTATGGAGGGCACCGTGATCCGTGTTTTTTCCGGCCATTGCTGCTCTGTTCCAACATACAGATCACCAATCGGATCCAATAGAAGATAGAAGTCATCTCCAACAGCAATCGCACCACCAGTATAATCATAGGTACCGTAGTAACTCTGCCGGGCATTACTGAAACGCATCCACTCAACTTGCAGATTGAGCAAACCGGTTTCAATTTCCCCTGTTGTAATTCGTCTGGTAATTTCCTTCTGCGTACTGCCAATATCAGAGTCCTGATCCACTAAGTCGCTTTTAACTTTCCCTAACTTCGCATCCAGACTTTTCATACTTTCATATAGTAAACCAGACTGCGATTGATGCACTTTAAATCCCGCAAGCAATGACATCGAAATCGCGGCTATAAGGATGAGGGAGACCAGAAAAAAAATTGTGTAGCGCATATTTATTCGCCTTAGGAATAAATGGCAGTTTCAGTCAGTATATGCATCCTTTCCACTAAATTACCATCCTGAGCAGGATGCCACACACACCCCAAACTCAACCGTTTGATAAATACCGGCATTCAGGGGGCAGTATCTGAAAGATTCATATTTTTTAAACTGCCAATTGCCACGTCAGAGGATGTCGTTTTCTATGGCATGGTGAAAGACTATTTTTCCAAAAGTTATTGAACTTCAGTCGTTTAAAACATTATCAACATAGATAATTCTTAATAACAAAAAAACGCCGGCATTATGAAGCCGGCGTTTTGGTTGAATAATGAAACTACTTTGTTTATTTATCAGAAGTAAATTCCGGATAAGCGGACATACCACATTCGCTGATATCCATACCTTCCATTTCCTCCTCTTCATCAACACGTAGCTTGGCGAATTTATTGATAATCGACAAGACGATAAAGGAAGCGATAAACATCCAGGCAAAGGTCACCACGGTACCGATCAGCTGACCGGCAAATGTGGCATCCGGGTTGCTGAGCATGACCGCAAAGATCCCCCAGATGCCCGCAGTACCATGGACTGAGATAGCCCCGACGGGATCATCAAGCTGCATTTTATCCATTAATACAACGGAGAATACCAGCACGATACCGCCGACTGCACCGACAATCAGTGCCAGGCCAGGGCTTGGCATTAATGGTTCGGCAGTGATTGACACTAACCCGGCCAATGCACCACTGATGGTCATCGTTAAGTCGGTTTTACCAAACAGGAATCGTGCCAGTAACGAAGCGGCAACCATACCTGCTGCTGCAGCCATATTTGTGTTCACAAAGATTTTAGCGACAGCATTGGCTTCTTCGATGTTGGCGATTTTTAACTCTGAACCGCCATTGAAACCGAACCAGCCAAACCAGAGGATAAACATACCCAATGTCGCCATGGGTAAGTTGGCACCAGGAATGGCATGAACTTCACCGTTTTTGCCATATTTGCCTTTACGCGGCCCAATGATAATCACGGCTGCCAACGCGGCGGCGGCACCGGCCATATGTACAACAACTGAACCAGCAAAATCCTGGAAGCCCAGTTGATCGAGGAAGCCGCCACCCCATTTCCAGTAACCTTCTACCGGATAAATGAAGCCAACCATAAATACAGCAAATACCAGGAACGGCCATAAACGCATACGTTCAGCGACCGCACCCGAAACAATCGACATGGTTGCTGCAGCAAAAACCGCCTGGAAGATAAAATCCGCCATTGCTGAGTAATAAGGCGCACCTTCACCACCCGCTAATACCGATTCTGTTGAATTATCTTCACCCAGGAAGAAATCAATGCCCGGAATCCATGAATTGACCGGATCCGCTGGATACATAATGTTGTAACCAACAATGAAATACACCAGACAGGCGATACTATATAAAAGTACGTTTTTATTAAGGATTTCGACCGTATTTTTACTACGAACCAACCCCGATTCCAACATGGCAAAACCGGCTGCCATTAACATAACGATCGCTGTACACATCAGGAAATAGAATGTGTCCAGCGCATAACTCACTTCAATTGCAAGAGTATCCATTCTGTTCTCCTAAATAGCGGCTTCGCCGGTTTCACCGCTTCTGATTCGAACGGCTGACTCCAGCGATGAAACGAAAATTTTGCCATCCCCGACTTTTCCGGATTTGGCACTGGCAGAGATGGCCTCAATGGCTTTAGCCACATCCTCATCCCCTACCACTAATTCAAGTTTGATTTTTGGTTGAAAATTGACCGTGTATTCAGCTCCCCGATACATCTCGCTATGACCTTTTTGTCGCCCATAGCCTTTGACTTCGGTTACGGTAAGACCTGATATACCAATATCCTGAATGGCCCCCCTCACCAACTCGAGAGCATGCGGGCGAATAATCGCCGTTATCATCTTCATTTCTCGCTCCTGTTAATTAAAATTAAATTTAATTTACCCCGGCGAAACAATGAAAAATCCATGCCACGTATTTTTTCACTTTAAAGTCATACAGTTAGGTTTGTAACTTGGGTAGTGAGCGTTTTTATGCCCCAATTTGATGCAGAAAAGCGTTAAAAACGCACTGGCAACGTGCGCATTAACGCAAAATAGGCTTTCTTACTTTTTGAATGTGCGCTGATTCGTTCACTAACAAAGGCTGAACGCCTGATCCAAATCGTCGATTAAATCCTTCACATCTTCCAAACCGACAGATAACCGAACCAGACTGCCGTCAACATGAGCCTGTTTAAGTGTTTCTGCTGACAACCCATGATGCGAAGTGTAAATCGGCTGCGTTGCAAGGCTTTCTACCCCGCCAAGACTGGGGGCAATGGCAAATACTTTAAGCAGATCGATAAAACGCTCCGCCATTGCGGCATCACCATCAATGTAAAAACTGACCATGCCACCAAAGCCAGACATTTGCTGGCTGACAAAACTATGTTGCGGATGTGAGGCCAATCCGGGATAACAGGTTTTACGGACTTTTGGATGTGTATCCAGATAGTCGGCAATTAACTGAGCATTAAGATTGTGACGCTCTACTCTCAATGCCAATGTGAGCAAACTGCGAGACAGTTTATGGGCCACTTCGGTCGCAATGGTCTGCCCCAGATTTTTACGCCATTCATTGATAGCCTCCAGCTCCAAACGACGCCCTGACAGTACACCAGCCGTTAAGTCACTGTGACCACCAAGATATTTAGTGGCACTTTGCACAGTAAAGTCAGCACCTAGCCTGATCGGAGACTGATTAACAGGTGTCGCAAAGGTATTGTCGACCGCCAGCAACGCACCATTTGCATGAGCCAACTTAACTAATTTACTGATATTTTGCAGAATCAAGGTGGGGTTGCTTGGTGTTTCAATAAATACCAGTGCAGGTTGATGTGTTTTCAATGCTGTTTCTATTGCATTCAAATCGGTTTGCTGCAATAAGGCTGTTTTGAGACCCAACGCCGGCAATTGCTTATCTAAAAGCTGCCGGGTTCCACCATACACATCTCCCAGGCAAAGGATACCCTGCCTGGCAAAATGCATAAACAATGCAGAAATTGCGGCCATACCTGAAGAAAATGCCAGACTAGCTTCAGCCTGATCCAGCTGAGCAAGTTTATCTTCCAATGCAATGATAGTTGGATTCATGCCATAGCGAGTGTAGAAAGCACCCGGTGTTTTTCCCTCAATAACATCCCGCATGGCCTGCGTACTCTCAAATGCAAACAAACTGGTGTCATATAAAGGCGGTTGAGGCGATCCCTGGTTATTATGGTTGGTATCACTATGTATGCAATGCGTCATCGTCAGCTTTGATTTCATAAGCTCGGTATCCTGAAAGTATGATGGCTATCATCCACCATCAACATATTAAAAAACAAAACAAAAAAACCGGCCTAAGCCGGTTTTTTTTTAACGCTCTGTGAATATGGTCACCCCAGCCACAGTCCCGATGCAAATTTGTTACATTCACTTTCGGGACTGTGAGCAAGGCAAGTTCACGCTATTTCACGTTCAACGTACCTGAATCAAGGTTTGTTGTCAGTCACAGGATCGACATCCGGCTCGATGTCCCAGTAGACTTTGTCCAGACCTTCAGCCTGTGCATCATCTGATACATCCATGCCAATAGTATGTTTCAGAATAAACGACATCACCAAGGCTGTGACAATACCAAAACCAAGACTCACCACAATGCCAACCACCTGCATCAATACGCCAATTTCACCATGCTGGAAAGCATAGATGCCCTCTTCAATACCGAGGTAACCACCGCGCGGTACGCCTATGTGCAGCAGCCCCGTCATGATTAGACCATAAGAGCCTACACCGGCAAACAACGGCAGTAACTTATGTTCATCAATATTACGTTTTTGCATGAACTCATAAATCAAATACGCTACAACCGGCGCACCCAGTGCTACCAAAAACATCTGCCAGGGCACATAAACGTCAAAGCCTGATGCGCCAGCAACGTAACCGGCCAATGGGCCAAGCAGCAGATAACTGAATTTACGGGTTGAATAGGCCAGAATAGCTCCCATCAGAGCACCACC
>NZ_DCSO01000055.1:12175-17744 GCF_002325665.1 Methylophaga sp. UBA1464 | reverse complement strand
ATACATCCCTGTATTTCACCGCTGCGCAGCCCGCTAAGCTGTTCAAATGAGTTCCAGACTCATTTGTCAATCGCTTATGTAGGAGGGCTACACGGCGTGATTTCCGCCTTGTCAGACACAAAAAAAGCCTCCAGCAGTGGTGGAGATGAAAGATCAACAAGCCCTAGCGACCGCTTTTAATAAAAGTTTGTTCACATGGTATGTGTCCGTGAAGTTTAGGTAAATCCGCGTGCCGATAAAAAAATAAATCGCCCTACAACCGTAAATTCTGCTACATTCTATCGCCCTTTCAAGGGCTTAGCTTTGTTCTTCATCAACAACAAAGCCACTTTTTCATCTGGAGAATGACTTTATTGAACACTCAATCGGTTGTTGATTATGCCGTATTCGATCTGATTGCCGATGCCTTAACCACCCATGGTTACTGCATCCTGCCACAGTTGTTGCCTCCAGCATTGACTCACAATTTATACCGGCGCGTATCCCGTCTTGACGAACATAATGACTTGTTGCTTGCTGGTATAGGTCGTGAACAAAAACATCAATTGAATGAAAATATTCGTAGTGATGAAACCCGTTGGCTGGATCCGGCTAACAGCATTGACCAGGCTTATCTTTCCCATATGGCTGACTTCCGACTGGCGATGAATCAACGTTTGTTTCTCGGCCTGTTTGATTACGAAGCGCATTATGCACATTATCCTACTGGGGCATTCTACAAACGGCATGTGGATGCATTTAAAGGTCAGTCAAATCGTATATTAACGACAGTGATGTACTTAAACCCGTTCTGGCAGGCTCAGGACGGCGGTCAATTGCAGATCTATGACATTAATAATGATAGTCTGATTACCTCAGTTGAACCCGAAATGGGCACCTTTGTGGTTTTTCTAAGTGAGCAGTTTCCGCATGAAGTTTTGTCCGCCAGGCGGGATCGTTACAGTATTGCAGGGTGGTTCCGGGTTCAGGATCCATTGCAGGCACCATTAATATGAAAACAGACTTTGACATTCTGGAATTGGGGCAATCCGATTTACGTCGTATCGCCGAACCTGTCACCGATATACAATCTACGGTATTTCAGCAAAAGATTGATGCATTAATTGAATTTGTGAAACAGCGTGGTGGTATGGGAATTGCCGCGACTCAAGTCGGTATTAACCAACGATTTTTTATTATGTCGAGCCATCCCAATGATCGTTATCCCTATGCACCGGATATGCCTGCAACCAGTGTTATTAATCCTGAAATTGTCTGGCATTCCGACGCTATGGAAAAAGACTGGGAAGGTTGTTTGAGTGTCCCCGGATTACGTGCCCTTGTTCCGCGTTATCAGCAGATAAAAGTTCGCTATCTGTTGCGTAATGGTGAGTTGGTTGAAACGGAATATCATGATTTTATGGCCAGACTGTTTCAGCATGAACTGGATCATCTTGATGGCAAAGTGTTTGTTGATCGAGTGGAAAGCAGCTTGGATATGATGACCGAATCCAGCTGGCGCTCCATGCTGACACAACAATCCGGAGACAATGACAAGTAATGGCACAGCAATTTACAGCTTTATCGGACCGCTTGATTGAATTCATTCATAAACAACATCTGTTTTTTGTGGCAACAGCAACAGCTGACAGTCGGGTTAATGTCTCCCCCAAAGGCATGGATTCGTTGAGAGTATTAAACAGCAACCGCGTGGCCTGGCTCAACGTGACTGGCAGTGGCAATGAAACTGCTGCACATATTGAAGAAATTCCGCGTATGACCATTATGTTTTGTGCATTTGAAGGAAAGCCTTTAATTCTGAGACTCTATGGACAGGCTCAGGCTATACATCATCATGACCCCGAATGGAAAAGCCATTATGCCTTGTTTGATCCGCTGCCCGGAGCCAGACAAATCTTTATTCTGGATATTGATCTGGTACAAACCTCTTGTGGCATGGCTGTACCCTATTTGGATTATGTCGGTGAACGCGAATTGCTGAATAACTGGGCTGAACGCAAAGGTGAAACCGGTATAAAAGACTATTGGCGGGAAAAAAATCAATTCACTGTGGATGGACTTGAAACCAATATTGTAAATAAGAATCTTTAGTCTGCTTGCCCCTAATGGCCGAACATTTCACCCACCGATTTTGCCAGAGATTCCGAACGTTTCGGATTACGCAGTGCCTGCATCACCGGTTCACGCATACCGGGAATGAATAACAGATCGGCCAATAACTGACTGAAGCCGGGTTGACCGGCATCATTGAGGGCGAGTTGCTCAAGATACAACGCACAGATTGCCGGTTTGGCCACTGCCAGCCAGATTCGCCCCGAAATTATTGCCAGGACTTCAATTTCCTTACTGCAGCGATGTTTCAGTACCTGGGTTACCATTCGCTCAACTAATCCACGCGCGGGGCTGTTTGATGCTGCCCGCAAGCAGGAAATAATCCTGGCCGTATCGGGTTGTTTTTCTTGTAATTGAATATCAACCTGCTGAGCCAGCACTTCTATTACCCCTGCAGCAGGACAGGCATGTTCCAGTAACACACAGAGATTATGAAATGGTTCTTCTGGCAGTTTTGGCAGCGTTTGAATTAAACCTAAAGTACCTTCATTAGTATCCAGTCTGATGGCAAAATCTGCCAATCCCTGCATGGCAAGTCCAGGCCATTTATCCAGTGGCAGATCACCAGTGAAATACCGATAGGCGGTATCATAATATTTCGATGGTGCTAACTTTAAAGTATAAGTAGCCTGGGCATTGAAAGCGGCCATTCGATCCTGGCGTGGTTTGAAGGTGTAGGGGCTATCGCGCAAAGCACCCTGAATTTTTTCACCATCTGCTGCAGCCAGCATGGCTTCACCCAGTCTTTCTAACAACATCAGCAGGAACGCATCACGGGCATCTGGAACCAACAGCCCCTGTTCATCCAATGGAAATTGCAGAAACCAGACATACTGCTTTTCCGCCATTTCAGGATGCCAGAAAATGATCCCCATTTGAGCTAAACGTTTGAAAGGATAAGGGTAGGGGCGCTGACAATTATCAAAACTGACAAACTGCTCAGGCGTTAATTTGCAGACCCTGCGCCCCATATCAAATACCCGGTATTGAGCACCACTCTGACGTAGAAACTTGCTCAGCGTATTGATCTGTCCAATATCCATATGCTGCTCCGTATCAGGTACGGTATTCGGCGTTGATTTTCACGTAATCGTAAGAAAAATCACAAGTCCAGACTGTTTTAGCGGCATCACCTCTACCGAGTTTAACCTGGATAGTTATTTCTGATTGAGACATTACCTGCTGACCTTTTTCTTCAGTATAGTCAGATGCGGGTTGTCCACCATCGACAATACAAACGGTATCCAGATATATTGCAATTTTTGATAAATCCAGATTAGGTAAACCACTACGGCCCACTGCCGCCAGAATACGTCCCCAGTTTGGATCTGAGGCAAATAATGCGGTTTTTACCAGTGGTGAATGGGCAATCGTATAGGCAACCTGCTGACATTCATCTACATCCGCACCCTGCTGCACATCAATACTGATAAATTTGGTTGCCCCTTCGCCATCCCGCACAATCGCTTGTGCCAGAAACCGACTTAATTCATTCAAAGCGGTTAAAAACTGTTGAGCATCAGCGGCGTTAATATCATCTATTAAAGGGTTAGCCGCCTGACCGGTGGCCATCAAAATACAGGCATCATTGGTCGACGTATCCCCATCCACCGTGATGCTGTTAAATGACTGTTCCATCGATATTTCAAGCATTGCTTGCAACACAGATGTGCTTATTGCCGCATCAGTGGCGATGTAGGACAGCATAGTGGCCATATCAGGCCGAATCATACCGGAACCTTTTGCAATGCCTGTCAGGGTGATTTGCTGTCCATTTAAAGACAGTTCTACACTACGGGCTTTAGGGATAGTATCGGTAGTCATAATGGCATGTGCAGCATTTAACCAGTTATCAGCCTGTAACTGGTTAAATGCTTCCGGTAATACACTGGTAATTTTATCCACCGGTAATGGTTGTCCAATTACGCCGGTAGAAAAAGGCAATACGGTCTTAGCGTCACACTGGCCAATCTTAGCCACCGCCTCACAACATGCTTTTGCAGCAACTAACCCTGCATCACCGGTTCCAGCATTGGCATTTCCCGAATTTATCAACAGAAAGCGGGTTGTTGATTGGGTTTGATGTTGCCGGGCAACCAATACTGGTGCAGCACAAAATGCATTGCGAGTGTACACCCCGGCTGTGTGACTACCTGGAGCCAGTTCAATTAATACCACATCTTGACGGCCAGGCTTTTTAATACCGGCACTGGCGGTGGCAAGGCGGATACCCTTAACCGGTTTTAATTCAGCAGCAATCGGAGCAGATAGATTGACTGCCATTATTTAATGGCGCCGTGGCAATTTTTAAACTTCTTGCCACTGCCACATGGGCACGGATCGTTACGGCCAACTTTCTTGCCATCACGTGTTAACGGTTGATTGGCTGTAGGGTGTTCGCTCTCTGCTTCAGCCGATGCACTTTCATGCTGATACTCTACATCCGCTGATTGACGACGTTGTTCGTCAACTGCAGCAATATCTTCAGGGGCACGCACTTTGACACGTGAAATCAAGCTGATAACTTCGTGTTTTAAGGTATCAAGCATTGCCGTGAATAACTGGAAAGCTTCCCGTTTGTATTCCTGTTTTGGATCTTTTTGTGCGTAACCACGCAGGTTAATACCCTGGCGAAGATAATCCATTTGTGCCAGATGTTCTTTCCATTGTGTATCCAGTGTTTGCAACATAATGGCTTTTTCAAAATGTCGCATCAGTTCAGCACCGACCGTAGCTTCCTTAGCCTGACAAGCTGCTTCAGCTTCATCAATAATACGTTCACGCAAGGTTTCTTCGTGCAGGTTATCATCGGCTTCAAGCCAGCCACTGATATCCAGATCCAGGGCAAAATCATCACGCAATGCCTGTTCCAGACCACTGATATTCCACTGTTCGTCGATACTGTTTGGTGGGATATAAAGACTGATAACGTCGTTAACAACACCTCTGCGCATGGAAACAATGGTTTCAGACACATCTTCCGCTGCCATTAATTCATTGCGCTGCTCGTAAATCACCTTACGCTGATCGTTGGCAACATCATCAAACTGCAGTAACTGCTTGCGAATATCAAAGTTATGTCCTTCGACTTTGCGTTGCGCATT
Source organism: Methylophaga sp. UBA1464 (assembly GCF_002325665.1). Taxonomy (NCBI): domain Bacteria; kingdom Pseudomonadati; phylum Pseudomonadota; class Gammaproteobacteria; order Thiotrichales; family Piscirickettsiaceae; genus Methylophaga; species Methylophaga sp. UBA1464. The sequence goes on along the minus strand of NZ_DCSO01000055.1, from coordinate 12,528 downwards.
CTCGATTGCTCTGCTGACCCATGGATGCTCGATGGCCTCACCTTCTTCCATACCCAGTTTCTGCATCAGCCCTGACATGCGTTCCGAAGCAAAAATTCGCATCAGATTATCTTCCAGAGACAGATAGAAACGGGTTGAACCGGGATCACCCTGACGACCCGAACGGCCGCGCAGCTGGTTATCAATGCGACGTGATTCATGACGCTCTGTACCGATAATATGCAAACCGCCAGCTTGTAACACTAAGTCATGACGTTGCTGCCAATCGGCTTTCACTCTGGCTTTTGCTGCGTCATCAGCATTTTCGTCTAATTTATCCAGCTCAGCATCCAAGCTGCCGCCCAAAACAATAT
>NZ_DCSO01000055.1:10367-12126 GCF_002325665.1 Methylophaga sp. UBA1464 | reverse complement strand
GTGGCGATAGTTACGGAACCGGGTTTACCTGCTTCAGCTATGATATGCGCCTCTTTTTCATGGAATTTGGCGTTCAGCACTTCATGCGGAATTTTGGCTTTGGTCAGTAATTTATCCAGATATTCTGAACTTTCAATCGAAGCCGTACCCACCAGCACCGGTTGTTTACGTTTTATACATTCCTGAATGTCCAACAAAATTGCATCAAATTTTTCTTTGGCTGTCAGGTAAATACGATCCGCTTCATCTTTACGTTGCATTGGCCGATGTGTCGGGATGACGACAACTTCCAGCCCATAAATCGATTGTAATTCGTATGCTTCCGTATCAGCGGTACCGGTCATACCGGATAATTTTTTATACAGACGGAAATAATTCTGAAAGGTTATTGATGCAAGCGTTTGATTCTCATTTTGAATCTTCACACCCTCTTTGGCTTCGATGGCTTGATGTAAACCTTCAGACCAACGACGGCCCGGCATGGTACGCCCGGTAAATTCATCGACGATTACAATCTGATCGTCCTGCACAATGTACTCAACATCCCGATGAAACAATACATGCGCTCGCAATGCCGCTGTAACATGGTGCATAAGTCCGATATTTGCCGCATCGTATAAGCTGGCATCTTCATCGAGCAGACCGGCATCGGTCAGTAATTGCTCAATTTTTTCATGACCGGCCTCAGTGAAATGAACCTGTTTGTTCTTTTCATCGACGGTGTAGTCACCGGGTACGGTAATATCCTCTTCTTCACCTTCCTGTTTCGTCAGATTTGGGATGAGTGAATTGATCTGTACATACCGTTCAGAGCTATCCTCGGCAGGACCAGATATGATCAGGGGCGTCCGTGCTTCGTCAATAAGAATGGAGTCGACTTCATCGATAACCGCAAAATTCAGGGGGCGTTGCACGCGGTCTTCAAGCCGAAAGGCCATATTATCGCGCAGATAATCAAAGCCAAACTCGTTATTGGTGCCGTAGGTAATATCCGCAGCATAGGCTTCACGACGTTCATCACCACTTAATCCGCTGACAATGACACCCGTTGTTAATCCCAGGAAACCATATAGCTTACTCATCCAGGCTGAGTCACGTTTCGCCAGATAATCGTTGACGGTAATTACGTGAACACCTTCACCAGTTAACGCATTGAGATAAACAGCCAGGGTTGCAACCAGTGTTTTACCTTCACCGGTTTTCATTTCAGCAACTTTGCCATCATTGAGCACCATACCGCCAATCAGCTGCACATCAAAGTGGCGCATTTCCATTACCCGCTTGCCGGCTTCACGTACGACAGCGAAAGCTTCAACCAGAATATCTTCCAGTGTCTGGCCATCTGCGAGTCGTTGTTTGAATTCTGTGGTTTTGGCTTTTAAGGCAGCATCATCAAGTTTTTCGTATTCGCTTTCCAAATCATTGATAAGGCCAACTTGTTTCTGCAGTTTTTTGATTACACGATCGTTACGACTGCCGAAAACCTTACTGAAAAACTTGCCTACCATGACTGAAACTACCTGTTGAATTGTGCCGAATTGACGACGGTTTGATTAATCGCGTGATTATAACGCGTACTGTTAAGAAGATCGAAAGACCTGCCACACTTTTTTAAGTGGTGACATTTTTTTCAATTGCAAGAAGCGTTATTCGATGTAGTTAAATGGATTGACTGATTTACCGTCTCTTAGCACTTCGAAATGAACATGCGGACCGGTTGAGCGGCCGGTTGAACCCATCAATGCGATAACATCACCCT
>NZ_DCSO01000055.1:9218-10241 GCF_002325665.1 Methylophaga sp. UBA1464 | reverse complement strand
ATTGACTTCCAGTGATTTGTTATGGGCGTAACGGGTTACATATCCATTGCCGTGATCGATTTCCACCAATCCGCCATAACCTCCCCGCATACCAGCCCAACTGACAATACCATCAGCAACAGAGATTACTGCGCTACCCGTTTTACCGGCAAAATCTATTCCATCATGAAAAGCTTTTTTGCCATTAAAAGGGTCCACACGATAGCCATAAAAAGACGATATCCATCCATCCTGAACAGGTCTGCCAGTTGGAATCGCACCAGTAATATTATCGTTTGTGATCAAATAATCCTGTAAAGCAGTCAGGGTATCCTGTTGATTGGCAAAGTCTTGAGAAAGCTTTACCAGGCTTTCTTCAAATTCAGCGTTGGACAACCAGTCACCGGATTTTTCAATACCCCCGATACCTGGTGAAAACTCCAAATCAAAATCGCTTAGTTCGAAACCGGCAATTTCAGCCAGGCGTTGGCTGAGCATTTTTAGTCGGATTGCTTCTGCCTGTAAGCCACCTAGCTGCTGTGCATAAAAACCTTGAATTTCTTCATTGGCAGTAGTGTCATCACTAATGGAATGAGGTGCGGTTTGGGGAGAAAGTAATTGTGCCGTAGGGAAAAACTTTGAATCTTCTGTCGTTGTCAGCGCCGTCTTTTCTTCAATATAATTCATTGCTGTGACAGTGATAGCAATGGTCATGGATAAAAGAAACATCGCTAATAACATCAAACTCGCTCGGCTTAAATGCCAATGCTTATGGCCGGTATTGTCGGCGGATATTATGATAATCTGCATACTTATCCTCGTCCCGGATTGAGACATGTCAAATAAACCGCTTCATTTCGCCACTGTTTGCCAAACAAATCAGCATTTACAGCAAATGTCGAAGCGCGCTCAGAAATTAACCCAGCTTAACAGTATTCTGCAAGAAATTTTACCCTCACAGTTCGTAGGGCATTGCCAGCTGGCGAATATGACAGATAACAAAATCATTATTCACACTGAAAATGCGGCAATTGCAAGCCTGGT
>NZ_DCSO01000055.1:222-9107 GCF_002325665.1 Methylophaga sp. UBA1464 | reverse complement strand
TACGTTTTCATTCCGCAACTATTTGTAAAACGTTTTCCAGTCAGTTGAAGGTTCAGATTCAACGAGCTGAAATCAAGGTAAAACCAAACTACCAGCCAGCACGGCCAGCCAAATCAAATATGATTGATATCTCTAATAACAACGCAGCGCTGATTGCTCAGACCGCCGCCGGAATGGACGATGGTCAGCTCAAAACAGCGCTGCATAAACTCGCTAAACGAGGTAAAACGTCTGATGATTCCTAACTTACAATTGACGCAGCAGGTCGACTGAAAACAATCGGAGCATCTGCATCCTCTTCAAATGTAACCAGTTCCCAGCAATCTTCCTGGGCGATAAGTTTACGTAACAAACGATTGTTTACTTCATGGCCTGATTTATGGCCAACAAACGCACCGATCAAACTGTGGCCAAGTAAATACAAATCGCCGATGGCATCAAGCACTTTATGACGCACAAATTCATCTTCGTAACGCAGACCATCTTCATTCAACACCCGGAAATCATCGACCACAATGGCATTATCCATGCTGCCACCCAGCGCCAGATTCATTTCCCGCAATTTTTCGATATCTTTCATAAATCCAAAGGTTCTGGCTCGACTGACTTCACGAACAAATGATGTGGAGGAGAAATCAACATCAACCTGTTGTGGTCTGCCAGTAAATGCAGGATGTTCAAAATCGATAGTAAAAGAGACTTTGAACCCCTCAAATGGCTCAAATTTAGCCCACTTATCCCCATCTTCCAGTAATACCGGTTTTTTAATACGAATAAATTGCTTGGCAACTGACTGTTCTTCAATACCCGCAGACTGCACCAGAAATACAAATGGGCCGGCACTGCCGTCCATGATGGGTACTTCAGCTGCATTCAGATCAATATAAGCGTTATCGATACCCAGCCCGGCAAAGGCTGACAACAAATGTTCCACTGTTGAAACCCGCTGACCATTTTGAATCAATGTGGTTGACAGGGCAGTCTCACCCACATTTTCAGCTTTGGCCTCAATTTCAACAACCGGGTCCAGATCGACTCGTCGGAAAATAATGCCAGTATTAGGGGCAGCCGGACGCAATGTTAAATAAACCATTTCACCGCTGTGTAATCCTACACCTGTGGCACGAATCACATTTTTCAATGTTCGCTGCTTAATCAAGGTGCTTTACCCCCTTCTAGTTTAATCATCCGACAATAATATCATAGGCTTATATTACTCGACCATCTACGTTAGTCAGCTTGTCTGCGTAAGAAGGCTGGAATGTCTAAATAATCCATATTGACATCACCATTAGCCGCTTGTTTGTGCTCATTATTCCGACCATTTCGTAAAACAGTTGGTTCATCATAATCAATATCAATCGGTTTCTTGACAATTTCAATTTGCGGCGAAGCAGTTGTTTCAACCGGTTTTACTGCCGCTGCTCTGGCAGCGCCTAAACCAGTCGCCACAACTGTGACACGTAATTCATCTGTCATTTCCGGATCAATTACGGTACCCACAACTACTGTGGCGTCTTCTGATGCGAATTCTTTAATGGTATTACCCACTTCTTCGAATTCACCGATACTCATATCAAGACCTGCAGTAATGTTTACCAGTACTCCACGGGCACCAGCCAAATCGACATCTTCCAATAAAGGACTGGAAACGGCCAGTCTGGCGGCTTCTGATGCACGGTTTTCACCTGAAGCACGACCGGTACCCATCATTGCCATTCCCATTTCGGACATAACTGTGCGTACGTCAGCAAAGTCGACGTTGATCATACCTTCGCGGGTAATCAGTTCAGCAATACCCTGAACAGCGCCCAGCAGTACATCATTGGCTGATTTAAAAGCATTAAGCAGGCTCATTTCCTTACCCAACACTTTCAGCAGTTTTTCATTTGGAATTGTAATCAGTGAATCTACATGCTGACTTAGCTCTTCGATGCCAGCTGTAGCGACTTTCAGTCTTTTGCCACCTTCAAATGGGAAGGGCTTAGTCACCACGGCAACCGTTAATATGCCCATTTCTTTAGCCACCTGAGCGACTACTGGAGCAGCACCGGTACCCGTTCCACCACCCATGCCGGCAGTAATAAAGACCATATCTGCGCCGCGGATCACATCCATAATGCGTTCACGATCTTCCAATGCGGCCTGACGACCAACATCCGGATTGGCACCCGCACCAAGCCCCTTGGTGATATCAGTACCTAATTGTAAATGCGTAGTGGCATTACTTTTACGTAACGCCTGAGCATCGGTATTGGCACAAATAAAATCCACACCTTCAATTTTATTGGCCACCATGTGTTCCAAAGCGTTACCGCCACCGCCACCGACACCGATGACTTTGATAACCGCATTTGCTGTATATGTATCAATCAATTCAAATGTCATGATTTTCTCCCCTCTTCATTTACTAACAAGGCTTGCTCAGAAATTGCCCTGAAACCAACTTTTCATTCTGGCAAGCATTCCTTTAAAACCATCCGAAATCACAGATTCACTGTGTCCGGTACTCACTTGTTCATTGCCAAACAGTAATAAACCCACACCTGTGGCATGGATTGGATTACGTACTACATCAACTAAACCACCAACATGCTGTGGTACACCAAGTCTTACCGGCAGATGAAAGACTTCTTCTGCCAGTTCAATTGCACCTTCCATTTTCGAACTGCCGCCGGTTAATACCACTCCGGCAGCTAACATTTCCTCAAAGCCACTGCGTCTCAATTCGGCCTGAACCAGCATTAATAATTCTTCATAACGTGGCTCAACCACTTCAGCCAGTGTCTGTCTCGCTAACTGACGTGGTGGTCTGTCACCAACACTCGGCACTTCAATGGTTTCGTCTTCCCGTGCCAACTGGGTAAGCGCACAGGCATATTTAATTTTGATTTCTTCGGCATACTGAGTAGGTGTTCTTAATGCCACCGCAATATCGTTGGTGACTTGATCACCCGCAATAGGAATGACCGCGGTATGACGAATTGCACCATCAATGAACACCGCAATATCCGTGGTGCCACCACCGATATCGACTAAGCAGACACCTAATTCTTTTTCATCCTGTTCCAGTACCGAATAACTGGAAGCCATTTGCTCAAGAATGATGCCATCTACCACCAGCCCACATCGCTCTATAGATTTGGTGATATTTTGGGCGGCACTGACTGCCCCGGTAATCAGATGAACCTTGGCTTCCAGGCGAACCCCTGACATGCCGATGGGTTCACGAATACCTTCCTGGTTATCGATAATGAATTCCTGAGGCAATACATGCAGTAATTGTTGATCGCCGGGGAAATGCACCGCTCTGGCAGCATCCAATACCCGGTCTAAATCACCCTGGGTCACTTCCTTATCCCGAATAGCAACGGTACCATGCGAATTCAGACTACGAATATGGCTACCCGCGATACCGGCAAAAACCGAATGGATCTGGCACCCCGCCATCAGCTCGGCTTCTTCTACCGCACGCTGGATGGATTGGACTGTGGATTCAATATTGACAACGACACCTTTTTTCATGCCTCTGGCCGGGTGTGAACCAATACCGATAATTTCCAGCTTATTCTCGTTAGGCCCGGCATCCAGAATCGGGGCTGCAACAATCGCAACCACCTTGGAAGTTCCGATATCCAATCCGACAATCAGTTCTCTTTCAATTCGTTTCGACATTACACAATTCCATTAAAATCAGGTTGCTTACCGTTTTTCCAGACAACTGCTAGCCCGTTGGTATAGCGCATATCTACAATTTCGATTAGTTCGCGATAGCTCGCCAGAGGCCCTTCGAATACCCGAATAAATCGAGCTAAACGTTGTTCGCTTGCCGCTCGACCCAGCTGTAGTTGCATATCATCAGTAAATTTCACTTGCCATGAGCGACGTTCATCCATGGTCAGACTTTTCACTCTTAAACCTAATTTATCCACCGACTGCTGGATCGTGACTAACTGTCGTGCCATCAATTCACTGTTACCTTCAGGACCAAATAATTGAATAAGGCCTTCCGGCATTTTTCCACTATCGGGATAAAAAACTTGCCCACGCGTATTCACCAGACCGTTTTCATTCCAGCGGGCTATCGCCTGATGCTCACTCACCATCAGGTGCAATGTATCTGGCCAGACGCGTCTTACCTGTATCTGGGCTACCCATGGCAATGCCTCACCTGCCTGACGAATTCCCGCTACATTGACATCGAGGAAACTGCCGGTAACGTAAGGGGTTACCGCTTCTATCAAAGCCTGTTTCTCGGTATTTATTAACTCACCTTCCACCGTCACATGCAGAATCGGCAAGGTATCGGTATTGTTCAGATACACCGTGCTGACAATCAATGTCAGCAACACCAATACGGTGCTGATATTTCTCATTTTGATCTTCCAGCTCACGCGTTCACGTGGCTTAACCACACGCGTGCGTGTTGCTCCAGCAGTTGGGCGTTTTCTGATAGCCATCAGCGTTTTAGCTCCAATGTGCCTTGCAGGATCTGTGTAACCAGATTTTCGAAACTGATTCCCGCCTGACGTGCAGCCATCGGCACCAGACTATGATCTGTCATACCGGGCACACTATTGGCTTCCAGTAAATAAAAGTCGCCGTGCTGATCAGCCATTACATCGATGCGGCCCCAGCCCGACATATTGAGGGCATTAAATGCTTTCACTGCCAGCTGCTGACAACGCTTTTCATCTGCTTCTGTCAGACCGCATGGGCATAAATATTCTGTTGAATCTGCCAGGTATTTGGCTTCAAAATCGTAAAACTCTCTGGGCGTTTTTAACCGAATAACCGGTAATGCCTCATCGTTTAAAATACTGATGGTGTATTCAGCGCCATGAACCCATTGTTCTGCAATCACTTCATCGTCATAGTCAAAAGCTAAGTCAATCGCCTGTTGCAGAGCTTCGGCAGAATTCACTTTGCTCATGCCAATGCTTGACCCCTCATTCACTGGCTTGATCACAATGGGCAGTCCCAATTCTTCAATAAGTTGTTGCGTATTGGATTGGCGATTTAACTGCATATATTTGGGTGTTGGTAATCCCTGGCCCTGCCAGACTTGTTTGCTAAGTCGTTTATTCATCGACAGCACTGCACCAGTAATACCACTGCCGGTATAGGGGATCTGCAGAGATTGCAAAACACCCTGGATTTCACCATCTTCACCACCGCGGCCGTGCAAAATGATAAATGCCCGATCAATACCTTCCTGACGTAAACGTTCACTAACTGATTTATCTACGTCAATTTCGACAGCATCAATTCCGATTGACTGCATCGCAGCAATGACAGCACGACCACTTTTCAATGAAATCTCACGTTCAGCAGAGCGACCGCCCAATAACACGGCAACCCGACCAAATTTTTGCGGATTGAAAGTTACGTCGCTCATGCATGTTCTCCGATAATGTGAACTTCTGGTACCAGGTTTACCTTTGTTTCTGCTTCCACACGTTGTCTTACCAGGTTAATCAGGGCTTCAATATCGGCTGCGCTCGCTGAGCCATCATTAACGATAAAGTTGGCATGTTTAGATGACACACTGGCCCCCCCTACTCGCACCCCTTTCAAACCACAGTGCTCAATTAACCTTCCGGCAAAATCACCTTGCGGATTTCGAAACACTGAGCCTGCACAAGGCTGGTTAGTCGGTTGGCTGTCATTGCGCTTTTTCAATAATTGTCTGATCAGCGCTGTTTCGCTTTCAGTATCCCCACGCTGCAAGTCCAGTGTGGCTGATACAAACCATTCTTTTTCCGGGAGCTCGACATGTCGATAGCTCACTTTAAAGTCACTTGCCGGACGTTTTTTGAGCTCACCCTGACGGGTTACCGTAGTAGCCTCTGTTACCAGCTGCCAGGTTTCGGAGCCATGTGCACCGGCATTCATTGCCAATGCACCGCCAAATGTTCCCGGTATACCGGCTAAAAATGCTGCTCCACTTAATCCATGCTTTGCGGATTGTCTGGCAACTTTACTGCAGTAAACGCCTACTTCGGCAGTGACAGTCTGTCCATCAAACTCCAGGGCCTGCATGGTACCAGCCGTGCTAATCACCGTTCCGGCAAAGCCACCATCCCGTATTAATAAATTGCTACCCAGCCCCAACCAGAGCAAGGGTTCATTGGCTGGCAGCTGGCGCAAAAAAGTGGCCAGATCATGTTTATCTTTAGGTTGATAAAACCGCTGAGCAATGCCTCCCACACGCCAGGAGGTGTGTTGTGATAAAGGCTCATTTGTTTTTAACTCACCTTGTAATGCCGTAAACATGGAGACCATCAGTTCAGCCCCTCAAGTTTATTATCCAATTCTTTAGCTATTGCACCGATATCGCCTGCACCAAGTGTCAGCAGCAAATCATGTTCCTGGAGCAAACCGGGAAGCACTGAAAACAAGGCTTGTTTATCCTCAGCAAATACCGGCTCAACCTGACCACGCAGACGGATGGCACGGCATAAACTCCGAGCATCTGCACCGGCAATTTTATTTTCGCCTGCCGGGTAGACCTCCAACACAATCAAAACGTCAACTGTTGAAAGCACGCGGGCAAAATCTTCAAATAAATCTCGGGTACGGGTATAACGATGTGGCTGAAAGATCACCACTAAACGCCTATCAGGCCAACCGCCACGACTGGCGGCAATTGTGGCAGCAATTTCTGTCGGATGATGACCATAGTCATCAACCAACAGCACCTGTCCCTGAGGCATTTGTTTTTCACCAAGCAGGTTAAACCGCCGACCAACACCATCAAACTTCAATAACCCACGTTGACAAGCAGCAATGTCCACACCCAGGTTGCGAGCGACTGATAAGGCAGCAGTGGCATTCAGCGCGTTGTGTAAGCCAGGCATATTTAATCGAATCTGATATTGCTCACCACTTCGGGATTCGTTAACCGTAAACTCACTCTGTCCCTGATATTGCTTGAGATTACTGACTCGGAAATCGGCACGAGCATCTTGTCCGTAGGTGGTTACAGGACGGGTAACTTCCGGCAGAATGCTCTCAACTACTGCATCGTCGATACATAACACGGCCAGACCATAGAAAGGCAAGTGATGTAAAAACTCGACAAACGTTGCTTTGAGTTTCTCAAAATCGCCTTCGTAGGTTTCCATATGATCGTTATCGATATTCGTCACGATAGCGATCATCGGTTGCAGATATAAAAATGACGCATCACTTTCATCCGCTTCTGCAACAAGATATCGACCTGTGCCTAACCGTGCATTGGAACCCGCACTGTTTAAACGGCCACCGATAACAAATGTCGGATCCAGCTCACCTTCACTTAGCAGTGCGGCTGTTAAACTTGTTGTGGTGGTTTTGCCATGTGTGCCCGCCACGGCAATGCCATAACTGAAACGCATTAACTCAGCCAGCATCTCTGCTCTTGGCACGACTGGAATCCGTTGTTCGCGAGCAGCGATGACTTCTACATTGTCAGTACTCACTGCTGTTGTAACAACCACAACATCAGCACCCTTCAGATATTCAGCATCATGGCCAATCATGATGTTGGCACCCAGTTGACGCAGATGCTGGATTAAACTGTTTTCATGCAAATCGGATCCGCTGACCTGATATCCCAGATTCAACAATACTTCGGCAATGCCACCCATACCGACGCCACCAATACCAATGAAATGGATGTGTTTGACCCGACTTTGCATTGCTGAGGTTAATTTAGCCATGGGCATACTCCAGACAGATATCGGCTATCTGCATTGCTGTACCTGGTTTTGCCAGCTTTCTTGCCTGTATTGCCATATTTTCTAATTGTTTTCGGTCATCCAGTAACGATAAAAGCGATGCAGCAAGGTCTTCAGGATTGAGATCCGAATCGTTTATAAGTAGTGCGGCACCAGCATCTTTTAATGCCTGGGCATTATGTGTCTGATGATCATCCACAGCGTATGGATAAGGAACCAATATGGCCGCTACCCCTGCCGCTGCAACTTCTGCTACCGTTAATGCTCCGGCACGACATATCACCAGATCGGCTTCACCATAGGCTTTTGCCATATCATCAATAAATTGAGTCACCGTTCCATCAACACCGGCTTGTTCATATGCCTGTTGGCAATCAGTAAAATGGCTGTCGCCACATTGATGAGTAACTTCAATCACATGTTTTGTTTTGAGCATTGCCAGCGCCCGAGGTACAACCTGATTTAAACTTTTTGCTCCCAGGCTACCACCTAAAACCAGCACTTTAGTTGATTGCTTGGTTCGTGCAGCGTAACGAACCTGCGGTTCGGCTAACTGTTCTATTTGTTTTCGTACGGGATTGCCTACCCATCTGGTTTTAACTGTCTGGGTAAAACTGTTTTCAAAGCCCTGCAGGACTTGCCTTGCAATCTTGGCCAGTAAACGGTTTGTCAAGCCGGCGATAGCATTCTGTTCATGAATTATCAAAGGTTTACCCGACAGCCATGCTGCCAATCCACCGGGGCCAGAAGCAAACCCACCTAAGCCAATCACGACATCGGGTTGAAAGCGCTTAATCACTTTTCCGGATTCCAGTACAGCTCGCAATATTCTGAATGGAGCCACTAACCAGCCAAATAATCCGTTGCCACGTAAGCCTTTAATAGGAATCAAATTCAACTTAAATGCTGCCGCAGGTACCAGACGAGATTCGATACCGCGCTCAGTACCAATCCATTCAATGTCCACTGAACGGGTTCGCAATTCTTCAGCCACGGCCAAAGCTGGGAACACATGTCCACCGGTGCCACCTGCCATAATCAATACACGCGTCATCGTTTGACCCTCGCTGACGCTTTTTCCGGCTGGCGTGTTTCCAAATCAACGCGTAGTAGCAAGCCAATTGCCACACAAACAATGACAAGACTACTACCGCCATAACTCAT
>NZ_DCSO01000055.1:0-136 GCF_002325665.1 Methylophaga sp. UBA1464 | reverse complement strand
CTCATTAATGGCAGGGTTAATCCTTTGGTGGGTAACACCCCCATATTGACGCCAATATTTACGCAGGCCTGCAGACCCAACCATACCGAAATGCCATAAGCAATTTGGGCACCAAATAATTGTCCGGCTTCTTCAG
>NZ_DCSO01000063.1:8397-9690 GCF_002325665.1 Methylophaga sp. UBA1464 | reverse complement strand
GATGTCAAACATGCATTTCGTGATGGGGTTCGGGCACAAAAAGGCATAGAACTCTAAAGAATTTACGCTGGTTTTGGCGTGGATTTTGCTGTGTCATCAAACGGTAAAGTTACTCACAATTTCTGTGGATAACTCTGTGTTTAACTTTGGAGTTAGTTGCTAAGCTGTTCATATTTAAGCACTCTGCTCAAAATGGTCAAAAAACCACCAACACTATTTATTCATTATTTTTCAATAACTTACGAATAGGTCCTGCTTAATCAGTGAGTTAGCGACATCTGTTATAAAAGATATGAAGAAATTGTGAAACAGGTGAATAACTTGCCGGTATTAAATCATAACGTTATCGTGATGATGGTAATTTACGGACATAAAAAAGCCCGGTAGTTAATTACTCTACCGGGCTTTCATTTATTGACTCAGACTGATTCGGTTTCTTTGACGATATCCAAAACCAGTTCATCGTTTTTCAGGATAACCCGAACATGACCACCATCACTGAGCTGACCAAATAACAGTTCATCCGCCAGCGGCCGTTTGATTTTTTCCTGTACCAGCCGCGCCATGGGTCTGGCCCCCATTTGCACATCATAGCCATGCTCTGCCAGCCATTCCCGTGCATCATTTTCAATTTCAATAGTGACGTTTTTGTCCTGCAACAACATTTCCAATTCAAGCACCGCTTTGTCCGCAACACGCAGAATCGCTTCTTTACTCAGAGGTTGGAATTGAATGATGCCATCCAGACGATTACGGAATTCCGGTGAGAAAGCACGTTTCAATGCTTCAGCGCCATCCATATGGTGTTCCTGCTTGGTAAAGCCAATGGAACTGCGGCCCATTTCCTGTGCGCCGGCATTACTGGTCATCACAAGCACCACATGGCGGAAATCAGCCTTGCGGCCATTATTATCGGTTAACGTACCATGGTCCATGACTTGCAATAACAGATTGAACACATCCGGATGGGCTTTTTCAATTTCATCAAGCAATAACACCGCATGAGGCTGCTTGATAATCGCATCAGTCAATAGCCCCCCCTGATCAAACCCGACATAGCCGGGAGGCGCACCAATCAGACGTGACACCGTATGCGGCTCCATATACTCGGACATATCAAAACGAATCAGTTCAACGCCTAAGATACGTGCTAACTGGCGGGTGACTTCTGTTTTACCCACCCCTGTCGGTCCGGCAAACAGGAATGCACCTGTCGGCTTTTCGGGATGTCCCAAACCAGAACGAGCCATTTTAATCGCCGAGCTTAATGCAGAAATTGCATCATCCTGACCG
>NZ_DCSO01000063.1:3248-8282 GCF_002325665.1 Methylophaga sp. UBA1464 | reverse complement strand
CGAAAATAACGTGTTTCAGATTTGGCTCAAGATTACGCAGATTGTCTTTATCGGCATTGCTGACTGTTTTAGCCGGAATACGGGCAATCTTGGCAACGATCTGCTGCACATCGGGCACACCAATCATTTTTTTACGTTTTGATTTTGGCAAAATACGTTGTGCTGCACCGACTTCATCCAGTACATCAATCGCTTTGTCAGGCAGATAACGATCATTAATATGACGCGCAGCAAGTTCTGCAGCCTGTTCAATGGCCGCATTGGAATAACGCACATTATGATGCAGCTCTAATCCTGGCTTGAGGCCTTTAAGAATTTCAATGGTTTCAGCCACAGATGGCTCAGGCACATCAATTTTTTGAAAACGACGCGCCAAAGCACGGTCATGTTCAAAGATATTGCGATATTCCTGATAAGTGGTCGAGCCAATACACTTTAATTCCCCGTTAGCCAGTAATGGTTTAAGCAAGTTGGCTGCATCCATCGCACTGTTACCGGCACTTCCTGCACCGATCATGGTGTGAATTTCGTCAATGAACAAAATGGCATGATCCTGCTGTTTAATTTCGCGCAGCAGAGCCTTCAATCGTTTTTCAAAATCTCCACGGTATTTAGTACCAGCGACCAACGCGCCCATGTCCAGTGAATAAACCACGGCCTGTTCAAGCACTTCCGGCACTTCACCATCAACAATACGCTTGGCAAGACCTTCCGCCAGTGCAGTTTTGCCCACCCCGGCTTCACCGACAAACAATGGATTGTTTTTACGACGGCGGCAAAGGACCTGCAAAGTCCGTTCAATCTCATGGGCACGGCCAATAAGCGGATCGATTCGACCCAGTTTTGCTTCAGCATTCAGATTAGTCGCATATAGAGCCAAGGGGCTTTTACTTTCAGAATTGCCGTCTTCAACTTCAATCTTTTCGCTTTTGGTTTCTTCGGCCAGGTTTTCAATACCACCATGACTGATGGCATTCACCACATCCAGCCGACTGACATCCTGCTTCTGCAATAAATAAACAGCTTGAGATTGCTGTTCTGAGAAAATGGACACTAAAACGTTAGCACCAGTGACCTCTTCACCACCGGAAGACTGTACATGCATCACAGCACGTTGCAGAATCCGCTGGAAAGCCAAGGTTGGCTGAGTTTCACGCTCGCTGTCTTCGGCCAAAGTAGGCAAGTTATCGGCAAGAAAATCGGTCAGATCCTGACGCAAAGCATTGATATCCACCTCACAGGCTTTAAGTACCGCCAGCGCCTGTCCGTTCTCCAGCAGGGCCAGTAATAAATGTTCAACCGTGAGAAATTCATGGGATCTTTGTCGAGCATAGTTGAATGCCTGACTTAGCGTGTGTTCAAGTTCTTTACTCAGCATATTGCTATCCGCCTGTTGTCATTGCAGCCATCTCAATCCTGTTCCATGGTGCACTGTAGAGGATGCCCATGTCTTTGGGCATAACTGTTTACCTGTTCCACTTTGGCTTCGGCAATCTCAAATGTAAAGATCCCGCACAAAGCCTGCCCTTCTGTGTGCACTTGTAACATGGTACGTGTGGCACGTTCACGCCCCATATCAAACAAGGTTTCCAAAACCTCCACCACAAAGTCCATCGGCGTGTAATCATCATTCATCATGATCACCCGATATTTGGGTGGTTGTTTTAAATCAGGTTTAGATGGCGCAACCGCAAAACCGTTCTCGGCCTGCCAATCTTGATCACGTTTTTCTGCCATAGCAAAAATCAACTCGCTGCATCAACCATCTGTTTGAGTTCACCGCTCTCATACAGTTCCATAATAATGTCACATCCACCTACTAATTCACCGTTGATATAGAGTTGTGGGAAGGTTGGCCAGTCAGCATAGCGATGAAGATTTTCGCGTACTTCCGGGTCAGCCAGTACATTTACATAAGCAAATTCTGAGCCACAGGCAGTCAGCGCTTGTGATGAACGACTGGAAAATCCACATTGCGGAAACTCAGGCGTACCTTTCATAAACAGAATCACAGAATTTGATTCAATTGCCTGTTTAATGCGCTCCATAATATCCATCGATGTTACCTCTTTGTTTAGTTAGTTGTAGCAGATGGGGGCACCTGCTGTTAATTCAAGATTACGCCTTTGATTAAGATCGTTGCAATAGTCCCAACACACCATCGAGACCACAAAAATTAAATGTAGTATCGGCAACTTCCTGTACTTTGGGTTTAGCATGATAAGCCACACTCATACCGGCTTCAGCCATCATCAAAAGATCATTTGCACCATCGCCAATAGCAATGGACTGACTATTTTCTATACCCAGGTCAGCGCAGCATTTTATTAAAAAGTCAGCTTTGGCCTGTGCCCCACAAATGGCTCCTTTAACTTCTCCAGTCAGCAAACCATTTGCTTCCGCCAGCACGTTGGCCTGAGTAAAATCCAGATTCAAACGCTTTTTCAGCTTATCAGTAAAAAACGTAAAACCACCGGAAACCAGCGCTGTTTTCATACCAGCCTGTTGCACCGTTTTTAACATCAACTCTGCACCAGGATTGAGCATCAAACGTTCGTTATAGACCCGATCCAACATATCGACGGGCAATCCTTTTAATAAAGCTACCCGTTTTTTTAATGATGTTTCAAAATCAATCTCGCCGCGCATTGCCGCTTCGGTTATTGCCGCCACTTGCGGTTTAAGGTCCATAAAATCGGCAATTTCATCAATACATTCGATATTGATCAAAGTGGAGTCCATATCCATCACAATCAACCGGCAATCATCTGCCACAAAGTTGGCGGGTAAGACATTAATGTCTACTGGAAACTGTTGCCGCAACATGGTTAAGTCAGCATGCTGAGTATTTTCAATTAATGCATAGCGATTTTGCCAACGGCAGTTTCCAGCCAGTTTTTCGGCAATGTCATTGGCCAGTTCATGCGTTAATTGTGGTCCCTGAACAATAATCTGTGTCATGTTTTTATCCAGTCATAAAAGACAAACGGCGAACTGACTTATGTCAGCTCGCCGTATGCAAAGACAGTCGTGTTTACTAATTCAATGATAGTTATTTCACTTCATTCTGATAACGCGCAACACTATCAACAATTTCCTGTTTGGCGGCATCAATTCCCGCCCAACCTTCGATTTTGACCCATTTGTTTTTTTCCAAATCTTTGTAATGTTCAAAGAAATGCGCAATCTGGTTTAGCAAAAATTCTGGCACGTCATTAATATCTTTGACATGGTCATACATTTTGTCGTGAGGAACTGCGACGACTTTGGCATCTTCGCCTTTTTCATCTGTCATTTTCAGCATGCCGACTGGACGGCAAGCAACGACACAACCGTTAATTAAAGGAAATGGCGTTATCACCAGGACATCAACAGGATCACCATCATCCGATAAAGTATTTGGCACATAGCCATAATTTGCCGGGTAAAACATGGCGGTATTCATAAAACGATCGACAAACAGCGCACCGGTTGCTTTATCAACTTCATATTTGACCGGATTAGCATTAGCAGGAATTTCGATGATGACATTGATATCTTCAGGCAGGTTGCTGCCTGGGCCGACACGGTCAAGATTCATAAAGCGATTGCTCCAATATAAGATTAGGTTAGAAACGAAACCCGGCAATTATAAAAGAAACGGCGCTACCATCAAAGCCGATGTCATGCTGTCATTAGCGAATGAAAAAATAAACGGATACACAAATCAGTAATAACGAAAATAATCGGCGTAACCAATGTGACGGTAAAATTTTAGCTAAACGTGCCCCAAACTGAGCAAAAAATACACTGGTAACAATAATGCCAATAAATGCCTGCCAATTTACAAAGCCAGTTTGCCACACGGACTGCTGGCTTATTTCGCTTGGTGCAAACATAATAAAACCAAGTCCTCCGGCAATCGCAATCGGTAAACCGCAGCATGCAGCGGATCCAATTGCCTGCTGAATACTGAGACGGGCCATCACTAAATAAGGAACAATCAATGTTCCGCCACCGATGCCCACCAGCGCACTTATTACGCCACTCCCCAAAGCATAGATAGTCGAAGGTAAGCGATTCAATAAAACAGGATAGGAAGCGGTTGAATTAGGCAACCAAATACGTAGTGCCATTACCAATGCAAATATTGCAAACAGTATCTGCAGTTTGTCACCACTTATTGAGCTTGCCAGCAATGCACCACTAAAAGCGCCAATAATAAGTCCCGGCACCAATCTGCGAACCGCCAGAAATGAAATATTACCTATCCGCCAGTGAGCAAATATGGACGACATGGACGTGACAACAATTGTCATTAATGATGTCGCCACCGCCATATGAATCAGATATTCACTGGGTACCCCCTGTTTGCTGAATAACCAGACCAGGACAGGCACAATCACCAGTCCACCACCAATACCAAATAGCCCCGCAAGTGTGCCTGCCACCATGCCAGCTGAGGCATAACTCAGCCACTCAATCCACATTGGCTTCACATCCGTAGGTTATGCTGTTTTTTTTCGCTAAAATCATGCTGTTTTCCAAACTGAAGATTGTTTAAAGCTTAAACCGCCTGCCCTGAACGAGGGCTTTTTACGGATATCAAATTGTCGAATCACACTGTAACCCACCGCCAAGTTTGGCATATTGCCGGTCCAATGATCATTGCCAATATCTCCACCCCGCTGTTGGGCATGGTAGATACTGCCATGGTTGGGCACCTCAGTGCAGCCCATTACCTGGGAGCCGTGGCGATTGGCAGTATGATTTTCACCTTTGTTTTCTGGGGATTCGGCTTTCTCAGAATGGCGACCACAGGTCTCACCTCTCAAGCCTATGGGGAAAACAACACCCCAAAAATGCAGGCGGTATTAATGCAAGCCATCTGGCTGGCTTTGATAATTGCTCTGTTGTTACTGCTGATACAGCTCCCGATTCGTCATCTCGCTCTTCAGCTGGTCAGTAGCAGTGCTGAAGTGGAACATTTTGCTGCTGTATATTTTGATATCCGGATCTGGAGCGCGCCAGCAACATTAATTAATTACGCCATAC
>NZ_DCSO01000063.1:0-3170 GCF_002325665.1 Methylophaga sp. UBA1464 | reverse complement strand
CTGGTTGATCGGTCGTGAAGCATCAAAAGCTGCGTTGGTAATGGTACTGGTTATCAACATCACGAATATTCTGCTGGATGCCGTTTTTGTTATGGGGTTGGGCATGGATGTTGATGGCGTTGCATTGGCATCGGTTATTGCTGAATACACTGGCTTGCTGATCGGACTGCTGTTACTCAGATATTATGGTCTGAATAAAGCCGGTATTCGTTTATCACTCAGCAAAAAAGTACTGCAACAAAGCCGACATGGCTTACATGTACATGGCAATGTAATGATCAGAACCTTTTTGCTAATCAGCTGCTTTGCCCTATTCACCACGCAAGGTGCCCGACAGGGCGATACCGTATTGGCAGCCAACAGTGTTTTACTGAATTTTATTACCTTCATGGCCTTTGTTTTGGATGGTTTTGCCAATGCGACCGAAGCACTGACCGGCAAAGCCATTGGGCGCAAATCTCCAGTGATGTTAAAAAAAGCGCTTGGTCTGACAGCGTTCTGGTCTGTATTGATGGCGCTGCTGTTTTCGCTGACTTATCTGCTGTTTGGTCAGCTGATTATTCGACTATTAACCGGGATTGATGCGGTTATTGAGTTCGCCAACATGCATCTTATCTGGGTGATAATCGCACCGCTGATTGCGGTATGGTCGTATTTGCTGGATGGTTTGTTTGTAGGGGCGACACGCAGCCGCGAAATGCGTAATACCATGCTGTTTTCAGCACTTTGTTGCTATTTGCCTGCTTTTTATCTGCTGCAACCGTTAGGTAATCATGGTTTGTGGGCTGCTTTAATTATTTTCCTGGCGTCAAGAGGCCTCTCGCAAAGTATTTATGTTGGCAGGATCTTGCGACTGGCAGATTCAGCTTAATGGTGTTTAACCGGACTNNGTCCGGAACGTCGTTTGATATGAGTCAAATCAAAACGAATGAGTTGTCGCCTCTCAATGCCCTGGCGCCGTTGATATCGACGGCGATCATCATCCCCATCATACTGCCCGAATCCGGGATCCTGAACACACTGTTGTTCGGACTGACTCATCACAGACTTCTCCGTTGATGTCGATAGCTGATCATTACGCCGCAAAAAAACCATTGTCAACGTACTGGGGTCTGCTTATCATTCATACCCTAGCAACTAAATATTTGTTTTTTATGTGTAATCGGACAATCAAACTCTAAACGACTGGCTTTGAGCTGCAATCCATCGCGACTTTTTCTGCCATAACGTGTATCACCACTCACAGGATGGCCTATTGACGCGCAATGACGTCGAATTTGGTGCATTCGTCCAGTTTCAATTTTGACCCTTAGCTGAGTACGGTTCTGTAAAGGGTCATAAGCACGATTTTCAAAATGACTGATGGCATGTTTACCATCCAGCGGCGTATTAACTGTCAGTTGTTGCCAGCTCACCTCTCCATCTACCTGGATCTCGTAGTTTTTTTCAATCATGCGCTGCTGGAACAGCGTGGATAACTGAGCCGCCACTTTTTGCTGATGCGCAATTATCATCAAACCATAGGCTTCACGATCCAGGCGTTGAATCAGAAAACTCTGTCTCGGTTTGTCAAAGGCTAGTTCAGACACCCTCAGCAAACTGCAATGATCGCCCCACTCCGTTCCTTGTGCGAGCATTCCAGCGGGTTTAATCCACACGCTGTAAACACCGAAATCATGTAACAGCTGCGGGGGCTCAGGGATTTGGTCCAGTAAACGCTTATCGTAATACAGCCTCAGTATTTCACCCGAATTCAGTTTTTTTGTCGCCCGGCGCAGGCGTTGAGTCCGTTTCCCTTTTTGTAACCAGACAGCTCCCTTGCTCATCGCCTGCTTAATTTGCTGACGAGATAATTCACAGTGAGCAGCTAACAGATCGACGGCATTTGCCGAGCCTTGTTCTACCGGGATTTTTAACTCGAAACGAGCATGATGATCAGACATTTTATGAAATAGCGCTTTGGCGTAGAATAACGATTTATTTTATCAGGTACCCGCGATGTTTATACCGCAATTAAGCTGTTGTTGTCTTGCTTTAGTATTTGCCATGGCGGTTCAGGCGGATGCTTATAAGTGGATCGATGATGATGGTGATGTTATCTATTCACAAACCCCACCAGTCGACAAACCCTATGAAAAGATGGGCACGCCACCGCCGCCATCAATGAATCCGGAAGCAGCTAAAAAACAAGTTGAGTCGCTTATTGAAGCACAAAAGGCGACCGATAAAGCGCGCGAAGAGGAACAACAAAAACAGCAACAGGAACAGCTCGCCGCTGAAGCTTTGGCAGAAAACTGCCGGGTTGCCAAATATAATCTGCAACAGTACCAAAATAATCCCGGCCGTCGAATGATGGATGCGCAGGGCAATGTCACCCGCCCCACCGAAGAAGAAAGACAGCAAAAAATAAGCACGCTTCAACAGCAAGTTAACCAATTCTGCGAATAGGAGAAGTAACCATGCCTTATTTAAATATTGTGACCAATCAACCCATTAATGATGAAGCCGCGTTATTGAAGGTGGCCAGTAAAACTGTCGCACAGGCATCCGGTAAACCGGAAAGTTACGTGATGATCGCGGTTGAATCAAAAACCGCAATGTCGTTTGGTGGTAGCACTGAGCCTGCAGCGATTCTGGATTATCGATCGCTCGGCTTACCCAGTGACAGAAAAGCGCTTTCTGATGCTTTATGTACGATGATTGAAGAACAGATTGGCGTCAGCGGCAGTCGGACTTATATCAGTATGACTGACTCCGAACGGCAGAACTGGGGCTGGGATCACAGCACTTTTTAAGTGCAAAGCAGACTGCGCTGATATTCTATCTGTCAGCGCGGTCTTTTTTATATCCATCACCATAACTAATTAACAGGAATCACGTTTTCCATGCGTACTTCGAAGCTGCTTATTTCCACCTTAAAAGAAACCCCTGCAGACGCCGAAATCGTCAGCCATCAACTGATGCTTCGTGCCGGATTAATACGCCGACTCGCATCTGGTCTGTATACCTGGTTGCCGATGGGCTTGCGGGTGTTGCGTAAAACTGAAGCCATCGTACGTGAGGAAATGAATAAAGCCGGAGCCCAGGAGGTATTAATGCCTTCCGTGCAACCAGCTGAATTGTGGCAGGAAAGCCAGCGCTGGGAAAAGGATGGTCCTGAACTATTGCGT
>NZ_DCSO01000056.1:17145-18896 GCF_002325665.1 Methylophaga sp. UBA1464 | reverse complement strand
CCTGCTCAGCGGACATATGTGGCAATAAGGTTTCGGCCATCGATTCGCGCCAGTCGGCACCCCGTTGCGTTGCCCGACGATGTTTAAATTTCTCACCGACCAGATGCATCTGTGCCAGCATATCGCCGATGGCTTCGCATTGGCCCAGCGTGGCAAGCTGATCGACAGTATGCCCCGCCAAACGCATAACAAGCGCTGCTGGACGACCGCATAAGGACTTGAGGTAATTCCCCTGTTTATCTTCAGCGGGATGTGCCGAGGGAATGCCATGCTTGAAGAAAAACGTCATGACTTCGAGGAAATAATCCAATTCGGCAAATTCATGCTGCTCGAACAGGGTAAGCACAAATTCCCCCTGGTCAGTGGTCACAAAATAATTGGTGTTTTCGATTCCGGCAGAAATGCCCTGGTAATCAATCAGATTACCAACGGCATACTCGCCGATAAACGCAATTAATTCATCGCGCCCGACTTCGGTATAAACAGACATGAAAATCTCAGTTAACGGGAGTTTTTGTTACCATTCCAACAGGATCCAGTTCGGCACTTCCGGATTGGCAAGGTTATGTTTGGTCGTTTCCAATGAACCATCGCCGTCAGTATCCATCAGGTAATATGAAGGACCGATATCCGGGGTGATTTTGATCATATAGAGCTGACCATTGACGCGGTATTCTTCGATGGTGCGATCTTCTTCCTGAATAATGGTAATTTCAGGTTCGATGCTTTCGCCATCCTGCAAAGGTGGCGGCAATACTGGAGGTTCAGTCAAATCAGGACCGGCAGCACCTGCCCAGGCACTTCCAGTGATCATCGCGCTGATTGCGCATACAATGGCGAACGGTTTTAACATGACTTAGCTCCACTAAATTTCCGATAAAGATAGCATTTCCGCTACGATGATTAAAGCAATCTGTTTGCCACTAATTTCAGGCCTTGTGAACTATGACTCAAACTGCACCACTTATACTCGTTGATGGCTCATCCTACCTGTATCGCGCTTATCATGCGATGCCGCCACTGACCAACAGCGACGGCGAATCAACCGGCACAATTTATGGCGTCATCAACATGCTGCGTAAATTAATCCGTGACTATCATCCTGAACATATGGCCGTGGTATTTGATGCCAAGGGCAAAACGTTTCGAAATGATCTGTATGCCGAATATAAAGCCACCCGGCCGCCAATGCCGGACGATTTACGCGAACAGATAGCACCTATTCACGAAATTGTTAAAGCCATGGGTTTGCCGCTGCTGTGCATTGATAACGTGGAAGCCGACGATGTAATTGGCACGCTGGCAAAACAGGCTACCGCTGCCGGAATTGAAACGGTGATTTCCACCGGCGACAAGGATATGGCGCAGCTGGTCAGCGAGCATGTGACGCTGGTCAACACCATGAATAACAGCAAAACCGATATCGCCGCCGTAAAAGAAAAGTTTGGTCTGACACCACAACAAATCGTCGATTATCTGGCGTTGATGGGCGATAAGGTAGATAACATTCCCGGCGTTGACAGTGTTGGTCCGAAAACCGCGACTAAACTGCTGCAGCAATATGGCAGTTTGCAGGGTGTTATCGAACATGCTGACGAAGTGAAAGGCAAGCTGGGTGAGAAGTTGCGCGCAGCCGTTGATGCTTTGCCGCTCTCCTATCAGCTCGCAACCATCAAGATGGATGTCGAGCTGGATTTCACCCCGGAAACGCTGGATATGCAGGCAGCGGATAACCAGAAACTGGCTGAACT
>NZ_DCSO01000056.1:14542-17045 GCF_002325665.1 Methylophaga sp. UBA1464 | reverse complement strand
TTATCGTCGTTACGAATTTAAAAGCTGGTTACAGGAATTAGACTCTGCGCCTGTTGCTGCGGCTTCGACAAAAACGGATGAACCTGCCACCAGCAATGAAACCTATTACGAAACCATTCTGACACAGCAACAGCTGGATAAATGGCTGGCAAGACTCAAAAAAGCCGAATTGTTTGCCTTTGATACCGAAACCACCAGCCTCAATTATCTGCAGGCACGTATCGTCGGTATGTCATTTGCCATTCAAGCGGGTGAAGCCGCTTATCTGCCGCTGGCACATGATTATCCAGGCGCACCGCAACAATTGGATTTTGATGCCACATTGGCGTTGATCAAACCGTTGCTCGAAGATCCCAAGGCGCTGAAAGTCGGGCAAAACCTGAAATACGATCGACATATTCTGCTCAATCATGGCATTGATTTGCAGGGCATTGCCCATGACACCATGTTGCAGTCCTATGTGCTCGACAGCACCGCCACTCGTCATGATATGGATTCACTGGCAGAAAAATATCTGAATCGCAGCACCATTCATTTTGAAGACATTGCCGGTAAAGGCAAAAAACAACTGACCTTTAATGAAATCGGTTTGGAAGAAGCCGCGCCGTATGCCTGTGAAGATGCCGATATCACCTTGCAGCTGCATCACATCTTGTGGCCAAAAGTGCAGGCCATTCCGTCGCTGGAAAAAGTATATCGTGAACTGGAAATGCCGCTGCTGCCGGTGTTGAATACACTGGAACGCAATGGTGTGCATATCGATATCTTTATGCTGCAACAGCAAAGCGATGCCTTGGCACATGATATCGACCGGCTGGAAAAAGAAGCGCATGTTTCTGCTGGCACCAAATTCAATCTGGGATCGCCCAAGCAATTACAGGAAATTCTCTACGACCAGCAACAATTGCCTGTTCGTAAAAAAACGCCCAAAGGCCAACCATCGACTGCAGAAAATGTGCTGCAAGAATTGGCGGATGATGGTTATGAATTGCCGCAAATCATTATGAATTACCGCAGTTTAAGTAAGCTCAAATCCACCTACACCGACAAACTGCCGCAGCAGGTCAATCAGCAGACTGGCCGCGTACATACCTCCTATCATCAGGCGGTGACTGCGACCGGAAGATTATCTTCTTCCGATCCGAATTTACAGAATATTCCGATTCGCACTGAAACCGGTCGTAAAATCCGTGAAGCGTTTGTGGCTGGGAAAGGTGCCAAGATCCTGGCAGCCGATTATTCACAAATTGAATTACGCATCATGGCGCATTTATCCGGCGATAAAAGCCTGTTGACCGCGTTTGCCGAAGGTGAAGATATCCATCGCCATACGGCTTCTGAAATCTTCGGTGTGGAACCGGAAAACGTCACAGGTGATCAACGTCGCAGTGCCAAAGCCATCAACTTTGGTCTGATTTACGGTATGTCTGCCCATGGTCTGTCGAAACAACTCGGTATCGAACGTCATCAGGCTGCCAAATATATGGAAACCTATTTCGAACGCTATCCCGGCGTAAGAAACTACATGGACAACACCCGCGAACAGGCCAAAAAAGACGGTTACGTTGAAACCATTTTCGGCCGGCGTTTATATCTACCAGAAATCAACTCCAGCAACGGCCTGCGTCGCCAGTACGCGGAACGCACCGCCATTAACGCCCCAATGCAGGGCAGTGCTGCAGACATTATCAAGCGCGCAATGATTTCCATTCATGACTGGCTGCTCGAAGCCGATACCGGCATCCGTATGATTATGCAGGTACATGATGAATTGGTATTTGAAGTACCCGAGGATCAGCTTGATTTGGCTAAAACTGAAATCGAGCAGTTTATGATTAAAGCTGCAGAACTTGCCGTACCGTTAGAAGTTGGTATTGGAGTTGGGGATAATTGGGAACAGGCGCATTAGCTGGATTATTAACCACAGAGACACAGAGACACAGAGACACAGAGACACAGAGGACACTGAGACTTTAAAAGATTTTATCCGCAGATTACGCAGATAGGCGCAGCTCCCAAAGGCTTTCCTTGAATCCCCTTTTGTGTTGGGGGATAAAATGGTTATCGCAGGATTAGAAATCGGAATGTTTGAGCGAAGCGACAAATTTGTCTGGAACAAATTTGGACGCCGGAGGCGCCCGAAGGCGAAATTATGCTCTTAGTTTCATTCCTCAAATTAAGATTTATGTCGCTCTCGCGAGTCAGGGGCTTGCGTGCCCAAGCCCCTAACAACCCAAGGGCCCCCCTTGAACTGGCCTGCGGCTCCACTGCGTTGTGTTTTTTGTCAGGGAGTCTTACCAAACTCGCTGCGCTCAAACAGGTAAGCCTCAATTTCCTGACAAAAAGCCGCTACTCGTCAGTTCAAAAGGGGATTTAGGGCATAACCATTGAGCTCTGTGCCTGTATCAATTTATATTTTTTTATGTTTCTCTCTAAAAATCTGCGCCCATCTGCGTAATCTGCGGATAGATTTTTAAGAACCTCCGTGCCCTCTGTGCCTCTG
>NZ_DCSO01000056.1:13377-14486 GCF_002325665.1 Methylophaga sp. UBA1464 | reverse complement strand
CCCTCTGTGCCTCTGTGGTTAATATCCTAAGAACGTTTCTTAGCCCGAGGATGCGCAGCATCATAAACCTTTGCCAGGTGCTGAAAATCCAGATGAGTATAGACCTGAGTCGTGCTGATATCCGAATGCCCCAATAATTCCTGAACGGCTCTCAAGTCGCTACTGGATTCCAGCATATGCGAGGCAAATGCATGACGTAACCGATGCGGATGCACATGTTCGGAGATACCGTGTTTTTTACCCCAGAAAGCCAGACGCTGCTGGATGGAACGAACCCCAAGTCGTTTGCCTTGTTGGCTGGTGAATAATGCGGGTTGTTGATACAGACCGTTCTGATCACGTTTATCGAGCCAGACTTTTAACGCATCAATCGCGGTGCGGCCAATCGGCAGAATCCGTCCTTTATTACCCTTACCGGCTATAACATGCACCAGCTGCTGGCCGAAATCGACATCACGTAGATCCAATGCCGCCAGCTCTGCCAGTCGCAGGCCGGAGGAATAAAATAATTCCATAATCGCCCGATCCCTGCAGGCGACGAAGGTATCCGCGGGTGTGCTATCAAGTAAGGAATTCATCTGATCGACATCAAGGGTTTTCGGTAAACGTTTTTCAGCTTTGGGTGCCTGTACTGATTGCGCCGGATTATGATCCACCAGACCTTCTTTGAGCAGATAGCGATAAAAACTGCGAACAGCTGAAAGTAAACGATGAATACTGCGAGCGCTCAGACCTTTTCGATGCAGCCGGGCAATAAATAAACGAATATCTGCCGGTTTGAGTTGTTGCCACTCGGTAAATGATTGCTGTTGGCAGTAATCAACTAACTGCTGACAATCGCGCTGATAATTGAGTACGGTATGCGGTGAAACCCGGCGCTGCTGCTCCAGATACTGCAGAAAATCCTGCAGTGGTGTTTGCAGCTCAGCTGTCATTCTGGCCGTGACAGAAACGACGCATTAACCGCATAAATACTTCGCCGAGAAAACTTAAATATTCAGTGCCCATATCGGCATGGAAGCGATTGGCATCACTACTGGCAATGGCGAGCAAACCGGCGCAAGGCGTGTGGCCTAACGGTAAACAGGCGACCGAATGGACTACATCGG
>NZ_DCSO01000056.1:3933-13296 GCF_002325665.1 Methylophaga sp. UBA1464 | reverse complement strand
CTTTTCACCGAACAATAATTGTTTCTGCGCTTTGGTCAGTCGGCCACAAACCGGTTGCTGTTTGGCCAGAATATGGTCAAAGGCTTTCAGTTGGCTATCATCGGCATGTAATTCGGCAATATTGCCTTCAACAGGCGGTAATTTCGGTTTTTGTTCACCGCTGTAAAACAATCTTAACGACACTTCGTCAGCCGAGAATTCTTCTTTTAATTGTTGCATCAAAGTGGCCAACAGGCCTTGTAGATCATGGCAATCCATTAGTCGCAAGCAGAGTTGATGCACTCGTTGTTGCAACGCGGCATTGCTATGAGCATTATCAATTAACGCATGCAATTGATCATGCAGATGCTGATTTTTCTGGCGTAATTGCTGCCGCTGTCGTTGCGCCAGCGAAATCGTGCCTTCAGGTGATTTATCGAACTCAAGTTCAGACAATAAGTCAGGCTGCTCGATCAGAAAATCTGTGTGCTGTCGTAAAAATTCACTGACCTGTTCAGCGTTTACAGATTGTTGAGTGTTGCCCACGCAATTTCTCCATCAAATACATGTTGTGCCGGTCCGGTCATCCATACTGAGGAATCC
This sequence comes from Methylophaga sp. UBA1464, assembly GCF_002325665.1. Lineage (NCBI taxonomy): Bacteria > Pseudomonadati > Pseudomonadota > Gammaproteobacteria > Thiotrichales > Piscirickettsiaceae > Methylophaga > Methylophaga sp. UBA1464. Next base: position 12,714 of record NZ_DCSO01000056.1, on the reverse strand, counting down.
TCATCAGGCCAGCTGATTTCTAATGTGCCGCCCGGTAATAAAACACTAACCTGCCGCCCAAGTATTCCACGACGAATGCCGCTTACTACTGCCGCGCAAGCCCCAGTACCACAAGCTGTTGTTTCAGCAGAGCCACGCTCATAAACGCGTAATTTAATATGTTCATGATCTACCAGCTGCATAAAGCCGACATTCACCCGTTCCGGAAATTGGGCATGGCTTTCTATTTTCGGACCCAGCTCACCGACGGGCGCTTTTGCGACATCGTCTACCAACAAAACAGCATGCGGGTTACCCATTGACAGTGCAGCGATTTCAACCTGATGGCCTGGTTCAACCACCAGCATATAGGTATTGCTGGCTTCAGGTGTTTTAAAGGGGATCTGTTCAGGTGAAAAGCGTGGTTTTCCCATATCAACACAAACCTGACCATCGCTCTGTAAAGTCGGATAAATCACGCCAGAGGCAGTCTCTACGGCAATCGAATCTTTGTCGTTCAGGCCGTTATCACGTACATATCTGGCAAAACATCGCGCACCATTGCCGCATTGGGAGACTTCCCCGCCATCTGCATTAAAAATCCGGTAACGGAAATCCACATCAGGTCGCTCTGATTTTTCCACCAGCAATAGCTGATCACAGCCGATACCAATATGCCGATCGGCCATAAAGCGAATTTGCTCAGTGGTCAGCTGCACAGACTGATTGATGGCATCAATGACCACAAAATCATTTCCCAGACCATGCATTTTGCTGAATTTCAACATAGGGTTAATCCTGCAATATCTGCTCACCAGCATAAAGGCTTTCAACAGTTTCCCGTTGACGCGCCACATGCATGGTTTCGCCGTCAACCATTATCTCTGCTGCCCGTGGACGTGAGTTGTAATTTGAACTCATGGTAAAACCATACGCTCCAGCAGAACGAATCGCCAATAAATCTCCGCTTTGGATTGCCAGACTTCGATCTTTGCCTAAAAAGTCGCCGGTTTCACAAACCGGGCCGACTATATCAAAGTCTTGTTCTGCTTCATCTGAGCGAGGTTTAACCGCTTCAATCGCCATCCATGATTGGTATAACGCCGGTCTGAGTAAATCATTCATAGCCGCATCAACAATTGCGAAGTTTTTGGCTTCTGTGGCTTTGATATATTCCACTTTGGTCAGCAAAATTCCGGCATTGCCAGCAATTGCCCTTCCTGGCTCCAGCATAATTTCCAATTCACGTCCATTTAATAAACCATGCATCGCGTGAGCATATTCAGCCGGAGTGGGCGGTGTTTCGTCGCGATAGCAAATACCCAGTCCACCACCAATGTCGAGATGCTTGATCATAATGCCCTGTTCTGCCAACGCGTCAATCAGTGCTAAAACTCGCTGCAATGCATCAACAAACGGGGAAACAGAAGTCAGCTGCGAGCCAATATGGCAATCCACGCCGATTATCTGCAGGTTAGGTAATGATACTGCCTGCTGATAAACATCTAACGCATCATCAATCGCAATGCCAAATTTGTTTTCTTTCAGTCCGGTCGAAATATACGGATGGGTTTGTGCATCAACATCCGGATTGACACGAATAGAAATTGGAGCCGTTTTTCCAAGGCTGACGGCGACGTCGCTGATACGTTGCAGCTCAGGAACCGATTCCACATTAAAACAACGGATGCCGATGTTCAGGGCGTAGCTGATTTCTTCAACCGTTTTGCCGACACCGGAAAAAACCGTTTTTTCTGCTTTACCGCCAGCGGCAATCACTCGTGCCAATTCACCGGCAGAAACAATATCAAAGCCGGATCCCAATCTGGCAAGCACATTGAGCACGGCAAGATTTGAATTGGCCTTGACGGCATAGCAGACCAGGTGCGGATAGGCTTTAAACGCATCGTCAAACGCTTTCCAGTGCTGTTCTAGTGCCGCTCTGGAATAGACATAGGCAGGTGTGCCAAACTCCGCCGCTAATTCGGTCAGGGATTGCTGCTCAGCGTATAATTCACCGTGTTTTTGTACGAAATAATCTTGCATGTTTTTAGGAAACCTTCACAGTATTGGCCTGGCCTTCCGGCAGGTATAAATCGCCCTTCAGACCACATGAAGTGAGTATTGCCACGGTACTAAGAACTAAAGCCAGAACTTTCCAGCCAGATATTTTCCGCATGATGTCTTCCCCGATGCTTTAATGGCAGGCAGTATACACAGGAAATTCCGTGACAGGCCCACATTGGAAACTAGAATTTATTATTTAAGTTACATACTATTAGGGTCTGTTTATCTTTCACAGCCAGCAGTGATGATGATGAAATACAAACAGGCCCCAGCGCATTGAATGTAGGCATTATATTAAGGAATCGCGTCCCGTAATGGCAAATACAACAGCACCTATCCGGCTAAGCGGTCTCGCCAGGCGACTTGTAAGTGAAGGCTTGCTGAGTGAGGAGCAGGCCCAGACAGCCCAGGTCACCGCCAAACAGGCTTCTCAGTCCTTCGTAACCTATCTGGTCAATAATAAATTACTTAATAGTGATGTTATTGGTGCCATTGCCTCACAAGAATTTGGCGTACCATTATTCGATCTCGACAGCATGAACATGGAACTGGCACCGACCAGCCTGTTTCAGGAAAAACTTATTCGTCAGCATAATGCCTTACCACTGTTCCAACGGGGCAAACGTTTATATGTCGCGGTGTCAGACCCGACCAACCTGCAAGCTCTTGACGAATTTCAATTTAATACTGCGCTGAATACCTACCCCGTTCTGGTTGATGAACAAAAATTATCGGTCACCATCGAAAAAGCGCTGGATAACAAAAATCAGGTTTTAGATGATTTTGATGATGCCGAACTGGACGACATTGATCTGGGACCAGATGATGAAGCGGATCGCGGCGCTGAGCTGAGTGAGAAAAATATTGATGACACGCCTGTTGTCAGATTTATCAACGGTATTCTGACTCAGGCAATTAAAGCAGGCGCTTCAGATATTCACTTTGAACCCTATGAAAAAAAATACCGTGTTCGGGTGCGTATTGACGGTATTCTGCATGAAACCAAAACAGCTCCTGTCGCCTTAGGGGGACGTATAGCAGCCCGTCTGAAAGTACTTTCAAGAATGAATATTGCGGAGCGCAGGGTACCGCAGGATGGCCGGATGCGATTGAAAATTTCCAAATCCAAAGCCATTGATTTTCGTGTCAGTACCTGTCCGACCTTATTTGGCGAAAAAATCGTTTTGCGTATTCTGGATCCGACCAGTGCACAGCTGGGTATTGATGCATTGGGATATGAAGAAGATCAGAAAAAAATCTTTATGGAAACCATGCACAAACCCTATGGGATGGTGCTGGTTACGGGTCCGACCGGTAGCGGTAAAACCGTTTCGTTATATACCGCATTGAATATCCTTAATACCGATGACCGCAATATCTCCACCGCCGAAGATCCGGCTGAGATAAACCTTCCGGGTATCAATCAGGTCAATGTGCATCCGCAGATTGGTTTGGGATTTACCGAGTGCCTGAGAGCATTCTTACGTCAGGATCCTGACGTTATCATGGTGGGTGAGATTCGCGATCTGGAAACTGCTGAAATTGCCATTAAAGCCGCACAAACCGGCCATATGGTGTTTTCTACTTTGCATACCAATGATGCACCACAAACGCTGACCCGCCTTGCTAATATGGGGGTTCCAGCCTTTAATATTGCCTCTGCGGTGACGTTGATTATTGCGCAGCGTCTGGCACGTCGTCTTTGTCAGCACTGTAAAAAGGGAGAAACATTGCCAAAAGAAACCCTGATTGAAGAGGGGTTCAGCCCGGAACAAATTGCGACAGATTTCAAAGTTTACCATGCTGTCGGTTGCGAACATTGCACCGAAGGGTATAAAGGACGGGTTGGTATCTATCAAGTCATGCCCGTATCCGAAGCAATGGGACGTATGATCATGGAAGGTGGAAATTCGATTCAACTTGCAGATCAGGCAAAAGCTGAAGGGATTGATGATTTGCGTGCATCCGGTCTTAAAAAGGTCATGGCCGGAGCGACCAGTCTGGAAGAAATTAACCGCGTCATTAAGGAATAAATCGTGGCTACAGCAAGTAAACCTAAAAAAGCCGAGCTGCCGACGTTATATTTATGGCAGGGCACAAATAAATCTGGCCGCAAGGTTAAAGGCCAGCAAGCTGGTGAGAGTGTGCAGGCTGTCCGAGCAGATTTACGACGTCAGGGCATAACTCCCGGTAAAGTGCGCCGTAAACCCAAAGATTTATTTGCTCCCCGTAAACCCAAAATCAAACCGGTTCATATCGCCATTTTCAGTCGAATGCTGGCCACGATGATGTCATCCGGTGTGCCAATGATGCAATCATTGCAAATCATTGGTGAAGGCCACGAAAATGCCAGCATGCAGGAAATGATTCTGGCTATTAAAGCCGATGTGGAATCAGGTACCAGCCTGGCAGAATCATTGGCAAAATTTCCATTACACTTTGATGATCTGTATATCAGCTTGATCAATGCCGGTGAACAGTCCGGTACGCTGGAAGCCCTGCTTCACGAAATCGCAACCTACCAGGAAAAAACCGAAGCACTGAAATCCAAAATCAAAAAAGCGCTGGTATACCCTACCGCCATTATGGTGGTGGCGTTCATTGTGACGGCTATTTTAATGATCTTTGTTATTCCGCAGTTTCAGGCGTTATTTACCGGTTTCGGTGCGGACTTGCCTGGCCTGACCAAAATAGTCATCAGTATTTCTCAGGTATTCCAGGACTACTGGTGGTTAATTTTCGGCAGCATTATCGGTTCTGTAATGGGCTTTATGGCAGCCCGCAGACGTTCCCGGAAAATCCAGCATTTTATGGATCGAATGCTATTAAAATTGCCCGTCATCGGTGATGTCTTGACCAAAGGTGCTATTGCACGTTTTGCCAGAACCTTTTCCGTTATGTTCAAAGCCGGTGTGCCGATGGTGGAAGCAATGACTTCGGTAGCTGGGGCTACTGGTAATATTGTTTACAACGAAGCTACTTTGGAAATGCGCGATGATGTCGCCACGGGTACACAGTTAAATAAAGCCATGACCGACACCGAACTGTTTCCTAATATGGTGATTCAGATGGTGTCGATTGGTGAAGAATCCGGTTCACTCGACGCGATGCTGGCCAAAGTGGCCGATTTTTTTGAACGTGAAGTGGATGATGCTGTTGATAATATGACGGCGTTAATGGAGCCCTTTATTATGGCATTCCTGGGTATTTTGATCGGTACGCTGGTTATTGCCATGTACTTGCCGATTTTCAAACTCGGCGCAGTCGTTTAATCCTATGTCGCTTATTTATCTGCTGGAAACCTCCAGCACATTTTTTATTGTCAGTACTTTTATTCTGGGTTTATTAGTCGGCAGTTTTCTCAATGTGGTGATTCATCGTCTGCCCCTTATAATGCAGCGCGAATGGGAACAACAATGCCATGACTTAATTGGTTCGGCGGCCCCTAAATCAGATGAGCTGACATTAAGTAAACCCCGCTCTCGCTGTCCGCATTGCGGTCATGCCATTACCGCATTAGAAAATATTCCGGTTATCAGTTACCTGATACTCAAAGGCCGTTGCAAAGACTGCAAAGCACCGATTTCGAAACGCTATCCACTAATTGAGTTGCTGACCGCTATTATTTCAGCGTTGGTTGCATGGCATTTTGGGTTTGGGATTGCAGTCTGTGGCGCGTTACTTCTAAGCTGGGCTTTGCTGGCATTGACATTTATTGATGTGGATCACCAGCTGTTACCGGACAGTATTACCCTGCCATTATTGTGGCTGGGGCTTTTCTTTAATCTATTTGGTACATTTACCGATATCAGTTCGGCCGTGATTGGTGCCATCGTCGGCTATCTTGCCCTCTGGCTGGTCTATCATGGCTTTCGCTTGGTAACCGGTAAGGAAGGCATGGGCTATGGCGATTTCAAACTGCTGGCAGCTCTGGGGGCCTGGATGGGTTGGCAAGCACTGCCAATGATTATTTTATTGTCTTCTCTAGTGGGTGCATTGGTCGGTATCAGCCTGATTCTGTTAAAACAGCAGCATCGGGATAATCCGATTCCATTTGGGCCTTATCTTGCCGCAGCAGGTTGGTTAGCCCTGGTGTGGGGAGAAAGCCTGACCAGCGGTTATTTGAACTGGAGCGGGTTAAGCTGAAATGGTATTTCGGGTTGGCCTTACCGGAGGCATCGCATCGGGCAAATCAACGGTCTCAACGTTATTCGAAAATCTGGGTATTGAGGTCATCGATGCCGATAATATTGCCCGTCAGCTGAGTCAACCCGGTACGGCTGAATATCAATCCATTGTTCAGCAGTTTGGTGCTGATTATCTGCTGGCAGATGGGCAGTTAAATCGAGCCGCATTACGCAAACGGTTATTCTCTGATCGCAGGGCCAAACAGACTTTAGAACAAATTCTGCATCCATCAATCCGCCAACAGCTTTTGCAACAGGCTGCAGACGCCACGGGCAGTTACTGTATAGTGAGTATTCCTTTATTGATTGAAGCGAATATGCAGTCTTGTGTGGATAGAATTCTGTTAGTAGATGTAGATCACGAAACCCAACTGGCACGTCTGCAAACCAGAGATCAGCTTTCCGTTGAAGAGGCCATTCAACATCTTGCGGCTCAATCAAATCGTGCAGAGCGATTGCAATATGCTGACGATATCATCGACAATAGCGATGGAATTGAAAAATTGAAATTTCAGGTCACACAACTGCATGCGTTATATTGTCAGTTGGCTGAGGCAGCAGAACATTAAATCAGGTCAAAATGCTGACCTTATGGCGAAATCATAAAACACACTATGTCTGACGTAATTACATACGAACAACCTCTCAATGAACGCATCAGAACCTTCCTGCGCCTGGAATTTCTGCTGGCACGTGTGGACTATGCCATGCAACACGATGATGAAATGAGTCATCGTGAAGCCATTGATGCCATGCTGAATATGCTGCTGGTGTTTGAACGTGGAGACATGAAATCCGAAGTCACCAAAGAAGTTGAACGGCTGATTACCAATTTATCTGCGCTGGAAAACTCGCCGGGTGTTGATAATGAGACACTGGATGCGCTGCTCGCTGAATTGGATCAGACGCTTGACGCGTTGCAAATCCGTAAATCGGCTATCGGCCAGGTGTTAAAAGAAAATGAATTTCTGTACAGCATCCGCCAGCGTTCCAGTATCGCCGGGGGCACCTGTGATTTTGATTTGCCAGCTTATCACTACTGGTTACAACACAGCTCAGTTGAACAGCGACAACAACAGCTGAATTATTGGCTGGAACAGTTTGTTGCTGTTCGCGGAGCAATCAATATCAGTCTCAAGCTGATTCGTGGCAGTTCTGGTTTTTCTACGGCTCAAGCAGAGAAAGGCTTTTATCAGCGCAGTCTGGATAGTAATTTACCCACACAATTGATTCGGGTTCGTATACCGGCCTCAACACCTTACTACCCTGAAATCAGCGGCGGTAAACACCGTTTTACAGTACGTTTTATGACGTTTGATATCAATCAGCGTCCCCAACAAATTAATGATGATGCGGATTTTCAGCTTAGCTGTTGCACGATGTAATTATGGTTTTGAAAGTAAATTGTCCACAATGCGGACGTAAAGTGGAATGGACGGACGAAAACAAATGGAAGCCGTTCTGTTGTGAACGTTGCAAACTCATCGATCTGGGCGAGTGGGCTGCGGGCAATCATCGCATTCCCGGTGAACCGGTTATCGATCCTGAAGATGATCCCAACTCGTTTCACTAAACCACGTAAAGTCTTTGCAGTCGCTCTATAATTTCCACGTTCGCAGCAGGAAACTCTTTTTCTTTTAAATCTGCTAAAGCACACCATTGCAATGGCTGCCCTTCCTTACCGGTTGCTTCACCAACAAAGTCGGTCACTAACCAGACATCAAGCTCGACCTGCAGGTCTGGATAATCATGAACAATCTGCATTAAGGGGTCAGCCTGCTCAACCTGTAAACCGACTTCTTCCTGAATTTCCCGCTGCAAAGCCTGTAACCGGGTTTCATCGGCTTCACGCTTGCCTCCCGGAAATTCCCACAGATCACCTTGATGCTGATGTGCATGGCGACGGGCAATTAATACCTGTTCATCATTATTAAGAATGATCGCAACCGCAACTTGTAAACGTTTTTTCATCAGTTAATTTTTCAGCACAAACAGTGTGCCGCAGTATGGACACAGCACTTCACCATGGCTTTTTATTTCAAGGTAAACACGAGGATGAGCATTCCATGCCGGCATATCCGGCATGGGACAACTGATGGGCAGATCTTGTTTGGTCACTTCATAGCGTCGCTGTGTACAGGCTTGTGTGGTCTCTGACATAACGCGCTATCTCCTGTTTTAAATCGGTAAAGCGAGCATCCGGTCCAGCGCCAGTTTGGCTTCTTTGGCAGTCACCGGATCCACTGATACCTGATTGACGACATGACCTTCTACCAGATTTTCCAATACCCATAATAAATGCTGAGGATCAACGCGGAACATGGTTGAACACATGCACACCGTTGGCGACATGAAATGTACCGATTTACCCTGATCCTGGAAACGTTCATGTAAACGATTCACCAGATTCAATTCCGTACCCACCAACCAACGGGTATTGGGTTCACTATTGGCAATAGTATTCACAATATATTCGGTTGATCCCACATAATCCGATTTCTGGCAGACTTCAAAACTGCATTCCGGATGGGAAATCACTTTGGTTTCC
>NZ_DCSO01000056.1:0-3895 GCF_002325665.1 Methylophaga sp. UBA1464 | reverse complement strand
AACTTTGGTTTCCGGATATTTTTCCAGAAAATTATCAATTTGTTGCGGCTGGAACATCTGGTGTACTGAGCAGAAGCCTTTCCACAATATGATCTTGGCTTTTTTCAATGCTTCCGGCGTCAAACCACCCAGTGGCTTATCAAAATCCCACACCACCATCTCTTCAAGTGGAATGCCCATTTTATAACCGGTATTACGCCCTAAATGCTGATCAGGAAAAAACAGTACTTTTTCACGCTGGGCGAATGCCCAGTCCAAAACATGTGGGGCATTGGTAGAAGTGCAAACTATGCCACCATGTTTTCCGCAAAAGGATTTCAGGTCTGCTGCCGAGTTAATGTAAGTGATCGGCGTGATCATTTCGTCCGGATCCAGCACTTCACTCATTTCCTGCCAGGCCCGATCAACATTAACCCGATTCGCCATATCCGCCATTGAGCAACCGGCCGCCATATCCGGCAAAATCGCAATTTGATCGGGACGGGAAAGAATGTCCGCTACTTCCGCCATAAAATGCACACCACAGAAAACAATGTACTGAGCATCTGACTCAGCGGCATTACGGGATAATTTCAGTGAGTCACCCGAATAATCTGCGTGTTTGAAGACTTCATTGCGTTGGTAATGGTGACCTAAAATCACAAGGTCATCACCCAACTTTTGTTTAGCCTCAGCGATACGTTGATCGCAGGCCTCATCATCTATTGAGAAATAGTGTTCAAACGGGATTGCCGTTGCTGCTAGTTTTGTAGCCACTTCGCTTTCCTCTTAAAATCAAGTTGATCTGAGTGATAACTCAGGAGTCAACTGTCGGCACTTTACGTAAACGAATATTCAACTCTTTCAGTTGCTCATCGCTTACAGCACTTGGTGCATTGGTCAACAGACAGGCTGCTGATTGCGTTTTAGGGAAGGCCATTACATCACGAATCGAGGCAGAACCGGTCATCAACATCGCCAGACGATCCAAGCCAAAGGCCAAACCACCATGTGGTGGGCAACCGTATTTTAATGCCTGCAGTAAAAAGCCAAATTTCTCTTCTGCTTCTTCCGCCGGTATCCCCAGCATTTCAAATACTTTTTGCTGAACATCAGTTTTATGAATACGAATTGAACCACCGCCCAACTCTGTACCATTTAACACCATGTCATAAGCACGAGACAGACACTTGCCCGGATCGTTGCTTAATAAATCAATATCTGATTCACGCGGCGCAGTAAACGGATGATGCAAGGCATACCAGCGCTGGGTTTTCTCATCCCATTCAAACATCGGGAACTCAACCACCCATAATGGGCGCCAGCCATGTTCAACCATATTCAGGTCATGCCCGATTTTGACACGCAATGCACCTAAAGATTCATTCACAATGGAAGCTTTATCAGCACCAAAAAACACTAAATCTCCTGATTCAGCACCGGTTCTTTGCAGAATCGCCTCTACCACGTCATCCGGCAGGAATTTCAGAATCGGTGACTGCAAGCCTTCACGTCCCACATCAATATCATTGACCTTGATGTAAGCCAGACCTTTGGCTCCGTAAATACTGACAAACTTGGTGTAATCATCAATTTCTTTACGGCTAAGTGAATTACCACCGGGAACGCGTAATGCAGCAACTCGCCCATTGTCATCATTAGCCGGTGCCGAGAACACTTTGAAATCAACCGCTTGCATCAGATCACTGACTTCAACCAGTTCCAAATCAATTCGCAGGTCCGGTTTATCACTGCCATAACGATCCATGGCTTCCGCATAAGTCATCCGCGGGAAAGGGTTTGGAAGAGGTTGTTCCAGGACATTGGCAAACAGGTCACGGATCATGTCTTCCATTAACTGCATTAAGTCCTCTTCTTCAACAAAAGAGGTTTCAATATCCAACTGAGTAAATTCGGGCTGACGGTCAGCGCGCAAATCTTCATCACGGAAACAACGCACGACTTGATAATAACGATCCATGCCAGCGACCATCAGTAGTTGTTTAAATAACTGTGGAGATTGTGGCAATGCAAAAAAGTCACCCGGATGCGTACGGCTAGGTACCAGATAATCACGTGCACCTTCGGGCGTGGCTTTGGTCAGGATCGGTGTTTCTATATCCATAAAGCCATGATTATCCAGATACTGACGCAACTGACGGATAATCTGCGAACGGAAACGCAGCTTTTGCAGCATTTCGGGGCGACGTAAATCAATATAACGATGACGCAGGCGAATGTCTTCATTGACTTCGGCCTGTTCTGTCAACGGGAAAGGTGGCGTTTCAGAACTATTCAGAATAGTGACCCGCTTGGCGATAATTTCGATTTTGCCACTTTTCAGATCAGTGTTTTCACTGCCAGCAGGACGCGGATTTACGACACCTTCAATCTGCAATACATATTCACTGCGGACTTTCTCTGCAACGGCAAAGCTTTCGGCATCTTCCGGATTACAGACGATTTGCACCAGACCTTCGCGATCCCGTAAATCAATAAAGATCACACCGCCGTGATCCCGGCGACGATGCATCCAACCTGCAACCGTTACCGTTTGTTCAATCAAAGTTTCGTTTACATCGCCGCAGTAATGGCTACGCATAATTATTCCAACATTCCAAAAATACTGTTTAACACTACACCTTTCATATAGACGAAAGATGTCCGAAATTTTTATTCTACGCTGTGCTGTTGCTGAACTTTTTTTCGATATGCCTCTGAATTTGGCACCACAACGCCCATCGAAATAATCATTTTCAGACCTTCTTCGACAGACATATCCAATTCAATCACATCTGATTCCGGCACCATCAACACAAACCCGGAGGTCGGATTTGGCGTGGTCGGAATAAAAACGCTGATAACATTGGCAATCGTCTTATCCTGCACTTCACCTAAATCATTTGAAGTCATAAATGCCAGACTCCAGACACCTTTACGCGGGTATTCAACCAGCAATACTTTGCGAAACGATTTGGCGTCTGTCGCCAACACCGCTTCCATAATTTGTTTAATCGCAGAATAAATTGTTCTGACCAGCGGGATCCTCGCTAGTTGGGACTCCCAGAAAACGACTAATCTGCGACCTAATAAATTGGCCATTATCATGCCGGTGACTAATACCATGACCACCGCCAGAACGACTCCCAATCCGGGAATATTAAAGCCCAGCAGCCTATCTGGCTGAAAAGCATCCGGCAAGAGTAATAAACTCTTATCTAAAAAACCAACAATGGCCCGGACTACCAGAAAGGTAATGCCGAGCGGCATCCAGACCAGCAGGCCTGCTATTAGGTATTTTCGCATTTAAAACTTAATGACTGCATCCAGTTCCGCAGGTATGACCCGCAGAAGAGGCACTCTCTGAAGAACCACTTTCAGCAAGGTTACGTTTAGTACCCGATTTAAAATCGGTTTCATACCAGCCCTGCCCTTTGAGACGGAAACCCGCCGCTGAAATAAGTTTTTTCAGGCTGGGTTGATTACAGGCCGGACAATCCACCAGCGCATCATCACTGATCTTTTGCAATGCTTCAAAATTATGATTACAGGCATCACAGCGATATTCATAAAACGGCATGAGGTTTTACTCCCTAAATAATGAATCAAAAAAAAACGCTGCTTATAGATGCGGCAATATAAATTAGTTTCAAGCTTTCAAAGCGCTTGATTATACCGAAAAATTACTCTTTCAGTCTCTGGCATTTTCACAGAGAATTCTGAAAGCACTTAAACTTATATGATGCATCTTATTTTATAACCTCTAAGCGCTTACCGGCACCCAATATGTTTTCATAATATCGGTTTCAGATCTTCGTACCCGACGCTGATAATGTTGAGGTTAAAAACACAGGAAAACCATCCATTAATCTCCATTCTTATCTAGGGTCTGTTGATCTTTCAGAGCCACCACTGC
>NZ_DCSO01000097.1:596-4983 GCF_002325665.1 Methylophaga sp. UBA1464 | reverse complement strand
GGTAATGACAAGCTGATAAACGGCTGGCCGCCACGTTTGAGGATCCACTCTTGACGTGCCTGTTCAATCGGGCGGGTAAATACCGGAAATGGTAGTTTAGTAATGATGACATGGGTGCATAAATTGCCAGGTAAATCGACGCCTTCTGCAAACCGATCCATGCCAAAAATAATGCTGCCCCGCCCTGCTTCAATCCGCTGAATATGCTTGACGATCATATTTTTGGGTGACAGCTGATCACCTTGTAACAGAATCAAATTTTTCAAGGACAATGGCAATTGCTTATATACCTGCAACATCACCTGGCGTGAGGTGAATAGCACTAGCGTCGCCGCCTGAATATCAATAATTGATTTGAGTTGACTGACCACTTCCTGCTGCCACTGCGGCAGATTTTCATTGGGTAAATACTGCATCATCGGCAGTTTTAACACCGCCTGTTGCTGATATTTAAACGGTGAAGGCAACGCCAGAAAGTGTTTTTCATCGTAACGCTGTAAGCCACAGTCCGCCCGGAAACGCTGGAACAATCCCATGCCCCGTAAAGTGGCTGAGGTCATCACTACTCCATAGGCCCGCTGCCATAAACTGTGATCCAGAAAACCTGCGGCGGTCATTGGCCCGGCATGAACCACCAGGGTTTGCTGTTTGGCAAACTGTTCCTGTGCCAGCCAGCGCACATTGGGCGGGCGCTCGGCTTTATCCTCATCGAGAAACAGCGCCATAAAATCAATCAGATAACCAAAAATATTCTGTACCGTCCCTACCTGGGGTAACAGCGCTTCACCGACCTTATTACTTAACTGGGTTTTCTCCAGCCCTTCTTTAATCCATTTGCCAATCAATCTAGCCAAGGTATCGTTTCTTTGACCAACATCTACTGGATCAGCAGTAAGTTTATTTTTATTATCTAGAATGGAAGTGNNNAAGTGTTTATAGATCGAATTGGCGCGCTGTAACAGGTTCTGGCAGGGAATAAACAAGGCATTGAGTAACGGACTGCCCCAGAAAATACGCGGCTCACTGATGCGTCCTTCCAGCATTTCATTTACTGTGGCATCACTGCCCAGAATATCCAGTAGCTGTTGCAACAGGCTGATAATAGCTGGTAAATCCTGACGAATTTCCTTGAACATATAACCAAAATCATGTTGCCGAAATGCCAGTGCGGTTGGCAGCTTTTTCATCAGACTGTCGGCGGTTTCAACCGTTTGATAAAGCTGGGCAAAGTTCAATGCTTTGGCGGCATGTCCCAGCGCCTTTTGTGGCAGATTATGAGCTTCATCAAACACCAGGATCAGCTCTTCAGGATTGGGTAACACCAGACCGCCGCCCAAATCAGCATCACTGAGTAATAAATCGTGATTGACCACCACAACCTGCGCTAACTGCATTTCCTTGCGCAGCAAATAATAGGGACAGCTCAAAAAATACCGGCAGCTCTTACCCGCACACCCTTCTGAATCAGTAGATACCTCATGCCAAAGAGCCGGATCAATGGCATCGGTACGGCTATCCCGATCACCATCCCAGCGATGTTCATCCCAATCCTGAAACAGATTTTTCGCCTGAGTTTGCATCAATACCTGCTGGTATTTCTGATCTACATCCAACGTCAAATCTTGCTGTTCCGGTGTGGTTGCCAGTTGAGCCAGTTTACTGGGGCACACATAACGGCGGCGGCCTTTGATCTGCATAAAGCGTATCGGTTGTGGCAAAGCCGCTGAAAACTGTGGCAGATCTTTCTGAATCAATTGTTGTTGCAGATTGACGGTTGCGGTACTGATAACCAGCAATTTTTTACTGTTCAAAGCAGTTTCGATTGCACCGCTGAGATAGGCCAGTGTTTTTCCGACCCCAGTTGGCGCTTCGACCACTGCCATTCGATTATGAGATTGTTGCAGTCGCTGATGAATAAAGCTGCTCATCTCAATTTGTTGCGGTCTGGCTTTAAAATCCGGCATCAACTTATTGATACTGGTAAATATTTCATCAAACACTTAACGTATTTCCACTCGGTTTTTCAGTGCCTTACCAGCCATAAAATCATCAATATTCTGCAAAGTTGTCTGCGCGATATGCTGCAATGCTTCTCGGGTGAAATAGGCCTGGTGTCCGGTGACCAGCACATTTGGCAAGGTCAATAAACGCTGGAATATGTCGTCCTGAATAATATCGGTGGAATGGTCTTCAAAAAACAAACTGCCTTCCTGTTCATACACATCTATTCCCAGATAGCCAATATGTAACGCTTTCAGGGCATCCAATACAGCGACTGTATCCAATAAAGCTCCGCGACTGGTATTAATCAGCATTACGCCCGGTTTGGTCAGCCTGAGACTGGCAGCATTAATAATATGATGCGTTGTATCATTTAATGGACAATGCAGGCTGATAATATCGCTTTGACCGAGCAAGCTGTCGAGTGTCACTACGTCAAAACCAGCTTTTTTAGCTGGTTCAGCATTATGCGGGTCATAAATCAAAACCTGACAACCAAATGCCCGTAAACGCTCAGCTACTAACAAGCCAATTTTACCGCCACCGATAATGCCCGCGGTTTTACCGAAGAAATCAAAACCCAGCAAACCATCCAGAGAAAAATTACCATCGCGAACGCGATTATAAGCCCGCGGTATCTTCCGACTTAATGCCAACATCAGCGCAATGGTATGTTCCGCGACAGCATAGGGTGAATAGGCTGGCACATTGACGACGGTTATACCAAGCTTATTAGCAGCCGTTAAATCCACCTGATTAATCCCGGCACAACGTAACGCAATTAAACGGGTACCGTTTTCTGCCAGGGTTTTCAGGGTTTCCGCCGATATATCGTCATTAACAAACGCACTGACCACTTCAACATCTTTGGCTAATGCTGCTGTCATTGGATTTAACGCCATTTCATAAAAACATAAAGATACGCGCTCATCGGCCATTCCCGTGAGATAGGCCTTATCATAGGGTTTTGCGCTGAATACCGCGACATGCGTTGGTTTCATTTGGAGCCTTTATCAGAAATGCAGTTTATTATTGGTCAGCTGAGCATCACTTTATCGAACAAATTTTATTATCGGAGACAGTCATGACGCCATCATCGGGAAACATTCGTGTTTTATGTTTAAACCCTGCGTTGGATGTGACTTACCATGTCAAAAAGTTAATCCCAGATCAAAAATCACGTTCCGATGCAGCCCGTCATGATCCTGGGGGTAATGGTATCAATATTGGCCGGGCTTTGTTTCGTATGCAGGCAGATGCAACAACGTACTGTGTTATTGCCGGTTCAGTTGGTGAGATTCTGCGAGACATGCTTGTTGAACAGCTACCCAATGTTATGTTTCATCCTGTCTCAGGACAGACACGCATTAACAGCACGATTATTGAGCTTGATACACAATCTCAATTTCAAATCACTGATGCTGGCACACCTGTCCCGGCAGCCCAGTTAAGTCAATTGGTGGAGAATTTTGCCGATGCCGTAGGAAATGGTTATGGCATTCTTACCGGGTCATGCCAACCCAATATACCTACCTCTCTGTATGCTGATTTAGTTAATAAAATCCAGCAACATGGCGGACGCGCTGTCGTTGACAGTCATTGTGAAATATTGCGTTTGGCAATTGAAGCGAAACCTTTTTTGATTAAACCCAATCTGTATGAACTGGAAACCCTGCTGCAAATAAAACTCAACACTATAGAAGCTATTGCCGAATGCGCCAGACAACTGCAACTGTCCGGGGTTACCCATGTCTGTGTCTCGTTAGGCGATCAAGGTGCTTTATTAGTCAGCCCGAAAAACAGTTTTTATGCGAAAGCGTTAGCGGTACCAGTGAATACTACCGTGGGTGCAGGTGATTCCATGGTGGCGGGTCTGGTGGCCGGGTTCAGTCTTGATGATCAGCCCGAAACGGCATTGCGCTATGGTATCGCCTGTGGAGCCGGTACCGTAATGCACGCCGGAACAGAATTATTTCAAGGTCATGAACTGGCCGATTTCCGACAGCAGGTGACGATTCACACACTGGATATTTAACTCGGCAAGATATTATCAACCAGCAATTGTAATGATTTTGTTTGCCGGAATTCATTCACATCCAGGCGATAATGCAAGCCAACTTTCTGGCCGATTTGCAGCCATTGTGGTGCTGTCTGACGAAACGCCATGGCCGTGATTTCACGTCCATCATCAAGTTTGATGGTTAGCCGAAGATGGTCCGATTGCTGACCGACATGACGATAATTCTGTAACACAAACTGGCCATGAAACTGTGGTTCCGGAAAAGCCTGTCCCCATGGCGCCAGAACCGGTAATTGCTCTGCCAGCTGCATGTTCATTTCCTGCGCCGATAATTCACCATCAGAATACAAAGCGCGTTCAAATACA
>NZ_DCSO01000097.1:0-381 GCF_002325665.1 Methylophaga sp. UBA1464 | reverse complement strand
TCGTTCTGCTTTAATGTTAACCCTGCTGCCATCGCATGTCCGCCAAAGCGCAAAATTAAATCCGGATATTTAGCAGCGACATTAACCAGCACATCACGAATATGAACGCCTGTTATGGAGCGTGCCGAACCCTTGATTTCGCCAGGTTCGCCCGGTGCAAACACAATGACCGGCCGATGCAGTTTTTCTTTAATTCGAGAAGCTAGTAGCCCGATTACCCCTTGATGCCAGCTTTCTTCATATAAACAATAAGCAACTGCCTGACTGGTTTCATTAAGCTGAAGTTTTTCCAGCATCGCCAGAGCTTCCAGTTGCATGCCTTGTTCAACCGAGCGACGCTCAAGATTAATCTGATCCAGCAACTGAGCAGCTTGCTGAGCC
>NZ_DCSO01000016.1:32299-39491 GCF_002325665.1 Methylophaga sp. UBA1464 | reverse complement strand
TGCTTATCCGGAACAAACTCGTGTCGTGGCACAGTTGCCATGACTTTTAATACGTTGTCATCCAGCCGGGATTTGCCCAGGACGGCACTGCTGGTATGCACATCATCCCGAATTTGTTCGATCAGTTCTTCACGTTGCTGCTGGAAATCGTCTGCCGCGAGCACTAAACTCGGACTCAGCCCGATAGACCATAGAATCAGCAACAAGATGCCAGTCGCCGTACTGGATACGTATCCCATATTCATCTTTCATCACTCCAGCCTGTTTAGCTTGGAAATAGCTCTTTTATTTCAAGATACTATGAAGAAATCAAGGGTCAGACATTATTAATCGAGTATGTCTGAATCGCCACTAATTTACCAGACAGCTTTCAGCCATTTAAAATCAAAAGGCCAGTGACTGAGCTCTTGATGTGACGCTTTAAACAAGCGGCTGTAGTTTATACTGCACGGTATCTTTTACTGGATACGTTTGAGCGATAAAAACCGAATAATGAAAATACCAAAACAAATTCAACCACTGGTTGATGACGGCTTAGTGGATGAGGTGATTAGTCGCTTAATGAGTGGCAAAGAAGCCGATGTCTATGTCGTGAGATGCGGTGATGAAATACGCTGTGCCAAGGTTTATAAAGACGCGGTCAAGCGTAGCTTTAAAAAAGCTGTTCAATACCAGGAAGGACGAAAAGTACGTAACAGTCGCCGGGGCCGGGCGATGGAAAAAGGTTCTAAATTTGGTCGTCAGCAGCAAGAAGAAACCTGGCAAAATGCCGAAGTCGATGCGCTGTATTTGCTTGCCAGTGCCGGTGTGAGAGTACCTCAACCCTATGATTGCATGAATGGCGTGTTATTGATGGAGTTGATAACGGATGAGGAAGGTGATGTCGCGCCTCGTCTCAATGATGTATCCATGTCTGCCGAGCAAGCTATCGAAGATCATATGATGGTCATGCATTCTGTGAAGAAAATGCTCTGTGCAGGTTTAGTTCATGGCGATTTATCAGAGTTTAATGTGCTGGTCGATGCCTATGGCCCGGTGATTATCGATCTCCCTCAGGCGGTGAATGCGGTGGCAAATAATAATGCACAAGCGATGCTAAGTCGTGATGTGCAAAATATGACGCGTTATTATGCTCAATTCGCACCAGAATTACGCAAAACACACTTCGACAAAGAAATATGGTCACTATTTGAGAATGGCGAATTACTGCCAGACACAGAACTCACCGGCCTGTTTGAAGAAGACTCGCAAGCCGCGGATGTGGATGGCGTACTGCTGGAAATCAAAGCGATACTGGCGGAAGAACAGGAAAGACAATTGTGGTTACGGGATAAAGATGACTAAGGTTTAACCATAATAAATTGAGAAGAAATCAAGTTGGATGACCCTTGATTTAATTTGATTCCGTAAATTGATGTAATAATTTAATTAAAATCTTATCGCTACATGGATGTAACGACATGGCAAGACTTTGCCGATTTGTGCTATCTGAACTAACGCCCTTACATTAATCGTTAGCGGTCAAAAAGTATGAATATAGAACCAATCGAATTGAATGATGAAATTGAGACACTTTTAGTAGGTGAAGAGCTTCCAATTTCAGACCTGCACAGTTCAAATCAGACGCAATTTTTCAGGGGGTGCGAAGGTGTGCACATCATAGGTGTTGTGGGTATAGAAATATATGAAAATGTCGGCTTATTACGTTCTTTGGTAGTGGAAAAAGGTTGTCGCAAAGCGGGCTACGGCAAACAATTGGCGGCTAAGGCAGAGACATGGGCATATGAAGGAAGTATTAAATCCCTTTACCTTCTCACAACAACGGCAGCCGGTTTCTTTTCACAGCTCGGTTACCAGGTAATTCCTCGAACTCAAGCTCCGGTTTCTATAGCAAATACTGCTCAGTTCGTTGGCTTATGTCCGTCGTCGGCTACCTTTATGTACAAGGAATTGAATGCTAACAATCTAATTCAGCCGACCGTTAACGTATCGGTTGATTAGGACGTTAGCTTTCCGGGGCAATACTGGAATATATGGGCCATGAAAGACTCTAAGAAGTTTTGGGACAAATCTGCAGAAAAGTATATTAAAAGTCCCATTAAAGATGAAGCTACGTATCAGCAGAAACTGGCAATTACCCAAGAATTCCTGAGACCGGATTGTAAGGTGCTAGAGTTCGGTTGCGGCAGTGGTGCCACCGCAATTTTTCATGCGCCTTATGTGGAACATATTGTTGCTACGGATATATCTGACAAGATGATAGAAGCGGCTCAGAGAAAAGCGATCCAAGCAGGAGTAAAGAACATGGTTTTTCAGCAGGGTACATTAGACAGTCTAACTTTCCAAAATGAGAGTTTCGACGCTGTGTTGGGACTAAATGTGTTGCATCTTTTGGAAGATGTAGATGGTGCGATTGCTAAAGTTTATCGACTTTTAAAAAACGATGGTGTTTTTGTTTCAAGTACGTCGCTAATAGCAGAAATAAATTTATTTTTTCGATGGCTGATCTCTGGCATGCAGTTCCTTGGTTTAGCACCTTATGTCAGTCGATTCACAAAGCGCCAGCTTATTTCCAAATTGTTGGAGTCAGGCTTTACAATTGAACGTGAATGGCAGACTAGCCATGAATCGGTATTCATAGTCGCTAGAAAAGGCTAGTTAAGACGTTGGGTTAAAGCTAACAATCAGCTGTTATCGACCCTTCGTTGTTGGGACGGCCTTTCCGCCACTTCGCGGCACAAGTCTGCCCTAAAAATCAAGGGTCAGCCAACTTGATTCATAATCATGTGATGTGAGTTCCTTTCTTTAGAAATTTGATCTATTGTTAACTTTGCATGTTTCGTGGAGATTGGTCCATGGCTGACTCCTTGATTTCGATATCAGAACAAACGCGTCAAAGGCGATGTTCATAGCTCGCATGCTTTATGCGGACGTTATTAACCTCTATTAACAGAAGAGACCCCATGAGCAGTAGTGATGCCTTTCCCAACGAAACCCCAGCAGATGACCAAAATATCTTTGAAAGTATTTCCAGCCGTATGTCCGGCTTTCTGTATCGTTGTCGCATGGACGATGACTACACCATGCTGAACATGTTCGGCAATGTGCAGGAGCTTACCGGGTATAAACAACAAGACTTGGTTGGCAACAAAGCTAACTCGTATGTGAACCTGATCCACGAAGAGGATGCGCAGTCTGTCGATGATGCCGTCGCGGCAGCTATTGAACAGCATAAAAACTGGGATGTTGACTACCGTTTAAAATGCAAAAAGGGTGAGCCCATTTGGGTGAATGAAAAGGGTGGCCCGGTCTTTGACGATGACAACCAAGTGGCGTTTCTGGAAGGTGTGGTGACTAATATACAGGCCCGGAAAATGCAGGAACTGGAACGTCAATCCAGAATGGAAGAAGTCGAAAGCCATAGCTCGGATATCGTCAAACAAACGCACACCATTTTGGATATGCTGAAAACCCTGCGCCTGCTTAGCCTGAATGCCAGTATTGAGGCCGCTCGGGCCGGAGATGCCGGTCGAGGTTTTGCTGTCGTTGCAGAAGAAGTAAAAAAGCTGGCCGAGCGTACGGGTCAGGCCACCGCTGAAATCACCCGATTGACCAAAGAACTTGACGCACTGCTTAAGTAATCTTCGTCCAGGTAGAAAATACACCTATACATAATCGAGTGGGAAGCGGTCTTTCAGAATAGACAACGATCGATAACTTAGCATCTTAATGTTTATCTATAGTTTTGGCCCCATTGATTGTATTGGAGAATGTTGCGTTGAATGTAGGAATTTATATTTACCAAAACGCAGAAGTTCTGGATTTTTCTGGTCCTTTTGAGGTTTTTTCGACGGCAAGCAGGTTATCTCATCCGAAAAACATCTTTAATACCTTTCTGGTATCGGAGGAAAATCATCCGGTGATTGCCAGGGCAGGCTATAGCATCAATGCACAATACAGCTTTGCAGATCATCCCGGAATCGATTTGTTGATCGTTGCTGGCGGGCTTCATGAAGATGAAGTTGCAAAACTCAATGTCATTAATTGGATATCCAGTACGTCTGAAAACGCAAAGATTGTGGCATCTGTATGCACTGGTGCTTTTCTACTCGCTGAAGCCGGGCTGCTTGCTAACTTAAACGTCACTACTCATTGGGCGGATGTTACGTCTCTTCGAACTTCCTATCCTGATCTGACCGTTGTTGAATCTCAGCGTTGGGTAGATGAAGGGAGCATTGTTACTTCGGGTGGTATTTCAGCAGGTATCGACATGAGTCTTCATTTAGTTTCGAGACTTTCCAGCATAGAGCTGGCAGAAAAAACAGCAAGGCAAATGGAGTATGAGTGGTGTAAAAACGCATAACAAAAGCAGTTAAGATGGTGCGAAAAAGTAGCTGTCTGTTGAAACGATGTTTGGTTAAATTGTGTGGTGGGAAGTAATGAAAATCACTCGTTTGAGAAGTTGGCAATGGCAGAAAATAAAGCGGTTACTGACATTTTGCAAAGAAATGCAGAAAAAGGATTACCCTGTGGCACACAGAGCTTTATGGAGAAGCTTGAATAAATGGCAAAAAGTTCATTAAATTACCGGGCCTCGCAGCAGACCGATGAAAAAATAAAAGGGAAGTTTCCCCTTAACAATAAAAACCACCACATAAGACCATGTATGAAAGTAAAACAAATTGTATTTTTTGCACTAATTATATTTAACCCGGGTTTTGTCTATGCAGATAGTCTGGATTGCTATTTACCATCGATGAAAGATGGTGAAGTGCTGGAGAAAATGTCTATATCACGAAAAGACGAGTCCATCTCTGTTTATCATGTATTGTCTGAACGAACGTATCGAAAAGCTTCCAGTAACGAAAGATTTGTTCTTTATCATCATTATTCAGTGCCGGTTGAAGAGTTTCCCAATGGAAAAATGATTCAAATTGAATCAGCTTATTCTTTAGTGCTTATGCGCAGTAATTTTGAAAACACTGAGTATAGTCCAGATATTTTGATTGTTGATTGGGATGCAGGGAAGATAAAAACTGGCAGTCCATATCCCGATAAGTTCACTACACGTTGGAAGTGCATTGAACCTTAGGGCTTGTTGATCTTTCGTTTCCGCCTCTGTTGTGAGCTGAAAAAGCGTCAATCAAGGCACGAGGAACGCTTTTTGTAGTTGTTCTAAATAAGTGACGAGCAACGCAGACCGGCGCTTTTTCAGTCACAACCTGAAGGGCTGGGACTATTTTTGCGCCCACCTGCGTTGTCAATCACTTATGTAGGAAGGCTACACGGGGTGATTTCCGCCTTGTCGGACACAAAAATAGTCGCCAGCAGTGGTGGAGACGAAAGATCAACAAGCCCTAGAACTTAAACAAAGGAGAGTTGAATTATGCGTCACAAATCACTGATGGCTATTGGAATTATTGGTTTGAGTGCCATCAACGTAATGACAAGCGCTCATGCACAAACGAATCAGATTAACTGGTCTGGATTTTATGCAGGCGGCAGCCTGGGGGCTATTGATGGGCGTGCCTCATTTGATGCTGCTACCGCTGATGATTTCCCAGGATCGTATTTTTCGTCTCCCGATGCTGATCAAATCGCCTCGGAGTCAGATAACAGTCTTTCACAATCCAAATTAACGGCCGGTTTATTCGGTGGCTTTGGCAAACAATATAACCACTGGTACTTAGGCATTGAGACCAACATTAACAGTTTCGATTTTGATGAAACAACTACCTCCGGGGCGGTTTATGAGTCAAATCCAGTGAGCGAATTTAGACATGAGATGACAGTAAAGTCTGATTGGCAAGCGATGTTACGGTCTCGTGTAGGCTGGGCTGAGAGAAATTGGCTGGCCTACTTGACGGCCGGTGTTGCTGTTTCACGCTTTAGCCTGGATGCCTCTTTTTCAGATGACCTGCTTGCGGGTGCCGCTGGTCATGATTCAGAAAGCGAAACTAAATTTGGTTGGGTGGTAGGCCTTGGCGGTGAATATGCATTGAGCGAGAACTGGAGCATTCGCGGTGAATATCTGTACGCCGATTATGGAAAAGTGGATACCAACGCCGCTGTGAATAACGCATCGTTTCCTGTTTTGAGTAATAACCTTAAAAGTTCAGTCGATCTCAAGACTCAGATACTGTCTTTAGGTGTTTCTTATCGTTTCTAAAAAGAGATGATATTCCTATTTTTAAAACCCAAAAGAGAGTTTTTGAACTATAAAGATCCAAACTTAGGGTCAGTATAGAAACGCAAAAACGGCGTTTAACGCTGACCCTAAGTTGTCATTGGATAAATGATGTCCAGGTAAGTGTAATCAAACACCAAGCTGTTTGATAATGGCTTCCCCAACAGCGTGGGCACTGGCAGGGTTTTGACCTGTAATCACACGACCATCCTCAATAACAAATACTTGCCATGGTTGTACTTTGGTGAATTTTGCCGATTTTCTGGTCAACGCTTCTTCAAGCAAAAAGGGAATGGCATCAATGGTGCCATAATCTATTTCTTCTTCACGGGTAAATCCCGTTACAGATTTACTGGCAAGCAGTAATTCACCTGAGGAAAGTTTAATAGGCAAAAGACCTGCTGGCCCATGGCATACCGCGCCAAGAATGCCACCATTTTCATAATGGGTTGCAGCTAGCTTGGCAAAGCTTTCATTGGTGTGTAAATCTGACAGCAGACCAAAACCACCTGGGTAAAAAATCGCATCGTAATCAGCAATGTTCAGTTGCGATACAGGGATTGTGTTGTTAATACGGTTCTGAAAATCTTCATTGCCTAATACATCGTTATTGATTGCATCATCCTCAACATCGGTGCCATAAATAGGTGCTTTGCCGCCTTTAATAGAAGCAATATCATAATCAACCCCATGCTCCATAAAGACATGGATCGCATGGGTTAATTCGGGTGAGTAGGTTCCATTCGCCTGATCTGTATTTCCAAGAGTGGCGTGGTTAGTTACGGGGATTAATATTTTTTTCATGATTATTCCTTTCTGATAGATAGTGATTTGAATGCTTTTTGTTTTAACACGATGTCACTTTAAAATATTTCTC
This sequence comes from Methylophaga sp. UBA1464, assembly GCF_002325665.1. Lineage (NCBI taxonomy): Bacteria > Pseudomonadati > Pseudomonadota > Gammaproteobacteria > Thiotrichales > Piscirickettsiaceae > Methylophaga > Methylophaga sp. UBA1464. Next base: position 32,427 of record NZ_DCSO01000016.1, on the reverse strand, counting down.
TAAAGTTGATAATCCATTGTTTTTGATAAACACTATTGCTGTATAGCAATAATAGGGTGTGGCATGGAGAGTTTTGAAGGAATCATTGAGTTTGTGGCCGTTGCTGAAAGTCATGGGTTCTCAGCAGC
>NZ_DCSO01000016.1:31679-32133 GCF_002325665.1 Methylophaga sp. UBA1464 | reverse complement strand
GACTCGGTTGTGTGTTGTTGGCGCGTTCAACGCGTCAGGTCAATTTAACGGAGAATGGCACCGCTTATTACCATCAATGTAAAGAACTGGTTATTGGCCTGCAGCAGGCCAATGAACAAGTCAATCAGCAACAATTGCAACTGAGTGGGACATTGAGAGTGAGTGCGGCAGGCGGGTTTGCAGAACATTTTGTCGCACCGGCATTAATGACATTTGCTCAACAGCATCCTCAATTGACCGTGGAAATAGACTTTAATAGTCGTATGGTGAACTTTGTAGAAGACGAAGTTGATTTTGCCGTGCGTTATGGTGAATTAGCCGACTCCAGTCTGATTGCCCGCAAATTAATCAGCCGGCCGATGATGGCCGCTGCAAGTCCTGAATATTTAAAACAGTATGGCACGCCGACACATCCCAACCAGTTAAAAAGTCACAGCTGCATTATTTCCAATAA
>NZ_DCSO01000016.1:29566-31622 GCF_002325665.1 Methylophaga sp. UBA1464 | reverse complement strand
CAGCTGCATTATTTCCAATAACGACCACTGGTTGTTTAATATGGACGGTAATCCAAAGAGTGTCCGGGTAAGAGGTCGATGGCGCTGCAACAATGCCAATGTGGTCGCCAAGGCCTGTGAACAAGGCTTGGGTATTGCTTATATGCCGAAAAGTACGTTTGATGAGGGTATTAAACATCACAAGCTTGCTGCCATACTCGAACCTTTCTGGGGTAAAGGAGCAAGCAGCTGGATTGTCTACAAAAACCGTCATTTTCAGCCGCTTCGGGCGCGGTTGGCTATAGATTTTCTCATCTCACATTTTTCCACTTGGAACGATACTTAATTTCAATTCTGCTTAAAACAATCACTTGTCGCATTCTCATCAAAAATATATGATCCGTATATGTTTCGTATATTAGGATGTGTTATGGGGATTGTTAAAATAAGCGATGAACTGCACGAAGAAATCCGAAAATCCAGTTCGGTTATGGTCCGCTCCATCAATGCTCAGGCGGAATATTGGATAAAAATAGGCATGCTGGCGGAGGCGAATCCGAGTATGTCTTTTTCTGAAATTATCCGTGCCCAAATGCAGCATGCCGATGTCGATATAAAGCAGATTGTCGGTGGCTAAGATCAAACTGAAAAATACAGACGAATTGGCTGTGATGCGTGAAGCCGGATGGTTACTCGCCTCGGTGTTCCGTTATCTGGATAATCACGTGAAAGTGGGTATCACGACTATGGATATCAACCATCTGACCGAGCGGTTTATTGTTGACCAACTGGGCGCTCGTCCAGCGAGTAAAGGGCAATACGGTTATCAGTACGTGCTTAATACCTCCATGAATCATGTGGTCTGCCATGGTGTTCCCTCAGACAATCAAAAACTGAAATCGGGCGATATCGTGAATGTCGATATCACGTTGGAAAAGGGTGGATTTATTGCTGATTCCAGCAAAATGTACATGATGGGGGACGTCACGCCGCTTGCTAAGCGTTTGGTCGATAAAACCTATGAAGCCATGTGGGAGGGGATTCGCATTGTGAAACCTGGCGCAACGTTAGGTGATATTGGTCATGCGATTCAGCTTTATGCCGAGAGGCAAGGATATTCTGTTGTTCGTGAATATTGTGGACACGGTATAGGTCGGGAAATGCACGAAGAACCGGCAGTACTTCACTTTGGTCAGCCCGGGAAAGGTCTGGTTTTGCAGGAAGGGATGACCTTCACCATCGAGCCGATGATCAATCAGGGAAAGGCAAAAGTGAAGACCAGAAAAGATGGATGGACGGTCGTTACGGCTGATAAAAAGTTATCTGCTCAATGGGAACATACCATTGCGGTCACATCGAACGGGTATGAAGTGCTGACCCTGCGGGATGAAGAACGTATTCCTGAATCTTTATAAAGATCAAAAGCCCTGCTAAGGGTGCATTTGATGTTTGCTGATCAAAAAAAATACTCGTCGATTTTTCGGTTGGTAGCATTAATCATGGGCGGGTATGTTATCCATTGTTGTAACGACGGATGGCCGTATGCGAATTCAAAACCCGGACCAAATCAAAAACTACTATCAAGCGTTGCTGAACCGTGATGAAGCTTATGTCGGAATTTTCTATGTGGGCGTCATCACCACGGGCGTTTTTTGCATCTCGATCTGTCGTGCCCGAAAACCAAAACCTGAGAATGTCGAGTTTTATAGCACGTTTAAAGATGCGCTGAATGCTGGTTATCGGCCATGTAAAATCTGTCGACCTACCGAGAACGCCAATGAGGCACCCAAACAGGTGACGGCAGCGATTGAGTTAGTCAGAAGCCATCCGAAGCAGAAAATTTCGGATGATCAGTTGCAACAACTCGGTATCAGTCCAGAACAAATCCGCCGTTGGTTTAAGAAACACTACGGCATGACATTCCAAACGTTCCAGCGGATGTATCGTATTAATACTGCCTTTCAGGAATTAAAGCATGGCAAAACAGCGACGGATACTGCTTTTGATAGTAGCTACGAATCACTCAGTGGATTTGGCTATACCTTCAAGAAAGTGATGGGGCGGTCGCCAGCACAAT